>CAZEOC010000221.1:0-6752 GCA_964513525.1 uncultured Saprospiraceae bacterium
CCGCATAATCACCATCAGTTATTTTTGATAAGGAATACTCCAAATGTTCTGTGGCAATATTGTAGGCATTGGTGTTTTTCTTTAAAGAATACAAGCACCAAGCTCTGGAAAAATTTAAACCATCTAAATGAACTAATTTCCCATCCGAACGGTCGAGGATTTTGCCAGGTTCAAGCGTCATTTGTTGTTGCGCTAAATTTGGTAAAAATTCTGCTGCCCAAACTTCAAATTCGTCATCTGACAATACTTTTCGCATCACATCCAATTCTTGTAAACAAGGTGATAAGAAGTCATAACCGCTGGGTTCCCACGAAATAGGGCAGTTCATATCTTCGCTATAAAATCGTAACGCGTTTTCTTTTATACTTTCTGCTAATACTTTATTACCCACAGTTTGAGCATAATCATAAGCGAAACTTAATCCAAAAGCGGTATTAGAATGCTCACCGACACGGATTGGATAAACCAATTTCGGTAAATAATCAATGTACGCTTTTGTAATATAATCTGCTAAAGGTTCAAGGTTGTTGTACCATTCTTTTGCCTTCGGATTATCCCAAGTATAGAGTTCTTCTTGTAACTTAAGTAGCCAAGCCCAACCATAAGTTCGCTCAAAAGATGAACTTAGATCATTCATTGAAAAGTAAGCGACTTCCTTTAGAATGTTCTCTTTAGTTAGATTCGCCTCAATCATTTCGATGGCTTGTTCTCGTTTCGCTAAGTCAGGAAAAGTTTTTAATAAATAAATCAATGACCAATGTCCATGTACCGCAGAGTGCCAATCAAAACAACCATAAAATGCGGGATGATGGTCAATCGGCATTGCCAAATCTTCTTCTTTCGCAATGATAACACCTGATTTATAAGGCAAAGGATTTTGAATGCAAGAAAGTGGTAAATCACAAAGCCGATTAGCTTGATTAATATCTAAGGCAATTACTTTGTCAGATTTCACAGGTTCGTTTTTAGTGCTCATTTCATTAGAGGAACAGCCAAATAGTAAAAATAAAATGGCTATTAGAAAATAATACTTTTTATAATTCATCATCAATTGATTTTGTGAAATAAAGTTTATAAAAAAAATAGTGATGTATCAAAAGTAATGCTTTGAATTTCATTAACCAATATGAATTTATTTTTTGCAAAAAAGCAGCTGTTTTCTAGATTTAAATCATTTTGCAAAAATAGTTGACTTTGTAAGCTAGTTCATTCAGCAGACAGCATTCAATTTAACGTATTCCCAAAAAAAATAAGGTAAGATTTTTTTAATTAATTGAAGAAGAAAGTAGATTGAAATAAGATGAGTTGATTCATAGTTCAAAACGAGACAGTAATAGATTGAAAAGGCTTTGTCAAAAATTGGCAAAGCCTTTTTTCGTATTAAAATAAAGGTTAGTTTTGATTGATTAGTTTGATTTTTCTAATTTTATATATTCTTAATATACTGAAAACGATGAATACAACAGAAGAAAAAAACTATTGGCAGAATAGATACGAAACGAAGTCAACTGGTTGGAATATTGGTTTTCCTTCTACACCGATTAAGGAATATTTTGACCAAGTAAAAGATAAGAAACTGCGGATTCTGATTCCTGGAGCGGGAAATGCTTACGAAGCAGAATATTTACATAAACAAGGATTTACCAATGTTTTTGTAATGGATATTGCCTCGCAACCATTAGAAAATCTAAGTGAACGAGTACCGACATTTCCTAAGAAAAATTTGATTTGTGAAAATTTCTTTGAACATCAAGGAGAATATGATATTATAGTAGAACAAACTTTTTTTTGTTCTTTTCCGCCGCTAAAAGAAAACCGTCAAGCTTATGCTAATCAGATGGCTAATTTATTAGGAAAAGGAGGAAAATTAATTGGTTTATGGTTTAGCTTTCCGCTAAAAGGAGATTTAATAAAAAGACCATTTGGAGGAACAAAAACGGAATATTTGACTTATTTTGATTCTCTTTTTGAAATTATCACTTTTGAAAATTGTTATAATTCTATTCCACCTCGAATGGGAAATGAGTTTTTTGCAGTGATGAAAATTAAAAATTAATTGATTTACTTCATGTCTTAAATGCTAGATTAGAAAACAACGGAAAAATAAATTTAAAAGGATTAATATATTGATATAGTTTTATTAAAAAAATACGAACCTGAAAATGAAAAGAAAATTTACAAGCTATTTTCCCTTATTTTTAATAATGATTTGCACTTTCGTCAATACGACTTTTGCACAAAAGAAATCATTAGATTACTATTTACCTGCAAATATAGAATACAATAAAAACATTCCAACACCAGAACAATTTTTGGGTTTTCAAATTGGCGAATGGCACTTGACGCATGATCAATTGGTATTTTATATGAAAGCTTTGGCAGCAGCTTCTGATAGAATTACAATTAAGGAATATGCTCGTTCTTATGAAGACAAACCCTTGGTTTTATTGACGGTAACTTCTCCTGAGAATCATAAAAATATCAAGTCAATTCAGCAACAACATATTGATTTGTCGAATCCTAAAAAATCGGCTAAGCTGAATTTGAAAAAAATGCCTGTGGTTTTATATCAAGGTTATACCATTCATGGAAATGAGCCAAGTGGTGCGAATGCTTCTGCTTTATATGCCTATTATTTAGCGGCAGCGAAAGGAGAAAAAGTAGAGAAAGCCTTGAAAAATGCAGTTGTTTTAATTGATCCTTGTTATAATCCTGATGGGATGCATCGTTTTTCTACTTGGGTAAATTCGCATAAAAGTAGTAGCGAAAATAAATCAACAGATGGAAATAATAGAGAGTTTAATGAAATGTGGCCAAAAGGGCGTACGAATCACTATTGGTTTGATTTGAATCGAGATTGGTTGCCTTTGCAACATCCCGAAAGTCAAGGTCGAGTAGCACAATTTCATGAATGGAAACCTAATATCTTAACAGATCATCATGAAATGGGAAAACATTCGACTTTCTTTTTTCAACCAGGAATTCCAACCAGAACTTTTCCATTGACGCCAAATCAAAATCAAGAATTGACAGGTAAAATTGGAAATTATCATGCAACGAGTTTGAATAAAATTGGATCGATGTATTATACCAGAGAATCTTTCGATGATTTTTATATTGGTAAAGGTTCGACTTATCCAGATGTGAATGGTTGTATCGGAATTTTGTTTGAGCAAGGAAGTTCAAGAGGACATTTACAAATGACTGAAAATGGTTTATTAGACTTTCCTTTTACGATTAGAAATCAATTGACGACTTCTTTTTCGACTTTAGAAGCTGGTTTGGAAATGCGTGAAGAATTATTGAATTACCAACGTGATTTTTATAATAATGCATTAGCGGAAGCGATGAAAGATGAAGTGAAAGCTTATGTATTTGGAGATGGAAATGACCCTGCGAAAGTTGCCCATTTTGTTGAATTATTACAAAGACATCAAATCAAAGTTTATCGTTCAAAAGCGACGATTACGGAAGAAGGTAAAACTTTTGATAAAGAAAACACCTTCATTGTACCTCTAAATCAAGCTCAATATCGAGTGATAAAAGGCTTATTTATGACAATTACAGAATTTACAGATAATCTGTTTTATGATGTTTCAAGTTGGACAATGCCTTTAGCTTTTAATATTCCTTATGCTGAATTAAAGATGGTTCCGAGTTTAGGAAAAACGGTAACGAAATCGATATTTCCGAAAGGAAAAATTATCGGTGGACAAAGTGAATATGCTTATTTATTCCGTTGGAACGGTTATTATTCACCTCGTGCATTAAATGAAATTTTGGGCAATGATATTATCACAAAAGTTGCCACTAAAGCATTTGAAATTGAAACGACAAATGGCGTTGAAAAATTTGTACACGGAACAATTTTAATTCCTGTTGGAATTCAAAAACAACATACTTCTGAAGAAATATTCAATTTATTAACAAAAATTGCGGAAAGAGATGGAATTGATTTCTACGCTGTTGGAACTGGTTTGACACCTTTTGGAATGGATTTAGGAAGTCGAAATATGGTGAATGTAAAACAACCAAAATCCTTGATGATAGTTGGGTCAGGAGCAACTTCTTATGATGCAGGTGAAATTTGGCATTTGTTTGACCAACGTTATGAAATGCCGATTACTTTGGTAGAAAAACTAAGATTCAAAAGTGTAAACTTAAACGATTATAATACTTTAATTTTAGTTAATGGAAGTTATAATGGTTTGCCCGTTGACGATATAAAAAAATGGGTTCGAGAAGGCGGAGTAATTATTGGTTTTAAGACGGCGACAAATTGGTTGAGAGCGAATCAGTTTTTGAAAAGCAATACGAAACCTATTGTATCTGTAAAAACGGAAGTGGCTAAATTGAAAAATAATTATGAAAACCAATCAAAAATACGAGGTGCAGAAGTGATTGGCGGAGCTATATTTGAAACCGAAATTGATTTAACACATCCTTTAGCTTATGGATATACAAAGGAGAATATTCCGATTTTTAGAAGAGGAACTTTGTTTTTCAATTCAACAGCAAATCCAATTGCAACGCCTTTAAAATATACAGAGGAAGCACTTTTGAGTGGATATATTTCAGAAAGTAATTTGACGACTTTAAATAATTCGGCGTCTATCGTGGTTGGCGGAAGTGGAAGCGGTAGAGTTATAGGATTTGCGGATAATACCAATTTTCGAGCATTTTGGTATGGAACAAATAAGCTTTTTGCTAATGCTGTTTTCTTTGGTCAAACTATCAATGGAAATGCCGTTCAATTTACAGAAGAACAAGCGGAAGAAGCGGTTGAAGAAGGACATTAATTGTTTGAAACACCAGTTTTGAAAGTGGAGGATAATGGTTTTAAAACACTGAAAAGATAAAATGAAGTAGACTTAATTTATCTTGAAAAAGGTGCTTCGGAGAAGCAAGCTGTTGATAGCTTTCATAAGAATTAATTGGCGTTCTGTAGGAACAGCCTTCCAATATTAAAAATATAGGCTGTTCCTATGGAACGCAGATAAATTTACTACAATTGATTGCTATAAACAGCTTGCTTCTCCGAAGCATTTATTAAAATACCAAAAACAGCTTTTGAATCTTAATTTGTATTTAATACTTGTTGTTATTTTAAACCCTGCTGTTACTTTTTATTATTTTTTCATTAGGAAGACAAATGAAAAATAATGAATACAAAAACTCTTTTAGTTTATCTCATCCTCTCTTTACTTGTTTTTGCTTTCGTCATAATTCCAAAAGGCGATACCAAATATTTTAATCATTTAAAGTCTCAAATTGAGCTTTCTAATCAAATCATAACAAAGACAAATCAAGCTATTTTATCAGCGATTCAAACTCAAGTTGAAGCTTATCCTGAGTATAAAATATTTGAAGAAAACGCTTTGATTATAGATTCTACAACAACAGCATTAAGGGAAATACAAACTAATCTAAATGATGAAGTTAATAAACATTTTTTGAGTTTAATTTCTAATGATTATTTCCATTATTATAATATTAAAGAAGAAAAAGTAGCTCTTGAAAATTCTTTATTGAACTATAATTTACTGGCTAATCAGGAAGATTTGAAACCACTTAATTTTACGCTCAATCAATCTGCTTTAGAAATTAATAAAATGATTTTTCTAAATTTTTTTGCTGAAAAAAGTCGAGGAACTTCATTTTGTTGCTTTTGCGGTCCAGAAATAGTTAGTATTTATAATCAATCCGTTTTTCGATTAGAGGAAAAAAATACATTGCAATTTGTCTTAGCAAAAATAAGTAATCGTACAGAATATAAAACAACTAAAATTTCTGTCAACGGAAATGAATTAATGCTTCGAGAGCAAAAAGCAAAATTCAAAGTAAAAGCTAAAAAATCTGGCTGGAATGAAATGAATATTTTGGTCAATGCGACTTTTAAAGGAAAAGCTGTTCAAAAGGAGAAGACATTTCGATATTATGTAAAATAGAAATTATGAAATCAATTTGGATTTATACGATACTTTCGATTTTGGCTTTTGGAATAGTAATTTTTCCGAAAAGTGAGGTGGAATATTATGATTTCTTACAAACGAAGTTAGAAAAAGGGGATGAGCAGTTACAAAAAACAAATTCATCATTGATTGAATCAATCTTTGAAACAGTTAGAGATAATCCCTCTTTTTGGGCTAACTATGAACAAGTTAAATTAATTGATTCTCTAACGATTGAATACATTAAAAATCCAACAATCAACCTGTCAATAATTAATAACGAATTTATAGAAGAGAGAGAAATAGATAGCTTTATAAACCGAAAAAAGAATCCTCAAGAAATACAAGCGTTATTATATAATCTTGATTCGACGCAGATTACTGATGAGCTTCCTTTACGAAATACCTTACTAAAATCAATCAGTTTATTCAACGAAACCAACTTACTAATTTTCTACGCTTCTAAGACTTATCGTAGATGTTTTCACGGTTTCGATTTTGTCGAACCTATCTTTTTAGTTCAAAGTAAAACTACGAAAGTTAATCAAGTTTATTCACCTTCATTAGCTCTATCGAAAGGAAGTGACGGTGTTGAAATTGAGAGAATAAGTATTAATAATCAACCTGTTAAATTGCTTTTAAACGAAGCAAAATTCAAGGAAAAAGCGACTAAAAAAGGTTGGAACGAAATCAATGTTTTAGTTGAAGGAACTTTATTTGATAAACCAATGCAAAAAGAAAAGACGTTTCGCTATTTCGTAAAATAAAACGACTCAATTATGAAAAA
Source organism: uncultured Saprospiraceae bacterium (assembly GCA_964513525.1). Taxonomy (GTDB): domain Bacteria; phylum Bacteroidota; class Bacteroidia; order Chitinophagales; family Saprospiraceae; genus CAWVWD01. The sequence continues at coordinate 6,739 of CAZEOC010000221.1, forward strand.
AATACTAATCACTT
>CAZEOC010000222.1:0-6751 GCA_964513525.1 uncultured Saprospiraceae bacterium
GTAAAGACAAAACAAGTTTTAGCAATGGCTTTACTTTCTGCTATCATCTGATGAATAAAGCGTTTTTCCCCACCTTCACACCATAATTCTATTCCTTGTCCACCAAAATTTAATACAGGATTTTCTGTTACTTCTCCAGTTAAATTTTTAACTTTTCGTTGTGTGCCAGCTTGTGCTTCTTCTAAGGAAGCATGAAAAGGAGGATTACAAATTGTAAAATCTATAGGTTCATTTTTATCAATGATATTTGTGAAAATATTTTTAGCATTATGTTGTTTTCGAATCTCAATTTTGCCTTTTAGATTTTCATTATTATCAATAATTAATTTAGCATTTTCCATTGCTTGTTTATCCAATTCAGTGCCTACAAAAGACCAATCATGAATTTGTGTTCCTAATATTGGATAAATACAGTTCGCTCCAACACCAACATCCAAACCTTTGATATGATTACCTTTTGGAATTTTTCCATAATTTGAACGAGCTAATAATTCTGCAATATGATGAATATAATCCGCTCGCCCTGGAATCGGAGGACATAAATATCCTTCTGGAATATCCCAATTATCTATTTGATAATACGCTTTTAATAAGGCTTTATTTAAAGCTTTTACAGCTTCTGGATTAGAAAATTCTATAGTTTCCTTTCCATGTTTATTATTAATAATATAATTTGATAAATCTGGAAAAGTACTTGCTAATTTTTGCAAATCATAACGCTCTTGATGTATATTTTTTGTGTGCATTTCTTATTCTATCTGTTCAATAATAAATTAAAAATAAATTTGGGTGATAATAATCGTTCACGAGCATTTACGTCCATTAACATAATAGACATCAATTCACTAATTCGCTTATTACGATTTGCCAACTTTGCAAAAGCATTAAATAAAAATGGATAATTTAATAATTGCTGCATTTTACGGCTTAGATTCAATTCGCTACCTAAAACTCGGTACATATCTTTATCATATTGCTTCATAAATTCAGCTGAATAATCATTATTTTCAATACACTTCTGAACATGATTAGCTGCATATATTCCACAATACATCGCATTTCCAATTCCTTCTCCTGTAAATGGATCTATCAACGAAGCGGCATCCCCAATTAACATATAATTATCGCCCGATATAGATCGTCTTTTTGAACCAATTGGTAAACCCCAACCTTCAATTTTACTTTCTAAACTTGCCTCTTCAAATCTTGCTTTGATACTTGGTTCAGACTCAATAATTCTGAGCATTTCTTTTTTTAAATTAATTTTCTTTTCACTTATTTTTTGGCTATCAATAACAACACCGACATTTGACATTCCGTTTGGTAAAGGAAAAATCCAAAAGTATCCTGGCAATAAATCTTTGAAAAAAAATAATTCTATGAATCCATAATTATTATTCCCTTTCACGCCTTTATAATAAGCTCGAACTCCCGCACAATAATGTTTTTTCTCTCGCTCAATTCCACCTATTAATCTTGCTTGTCTTGAGTTTGCTCCATTGGCAATAAGAATCATTTTAGAAAAGAAAGCCCTTGTTTTATCCTTATTATAAAAAGTATAGCCTTGTTCGTTTTTTTCAAAATCCTTTATAGCTACATTCTCAATTAGATTTATTTTTGGGTTTTCTCGCAGTTTTTCAACTAAAAAATTATCAAAATCAATTCTTTTGGACACATAACCAGAAGGTAATTTTGTAGTAGTTGCATAATCTTTTTGAAATGGAACTTCTATTTCATAACCATTTGGAGCAAAAAATTTAATACCCCAACTCGGAAAGTTTTCTTTCTTTAAGAGATTAAAATCTAATACAAGTTGTTCATCAAGTCTATTCATTAAACTAATAACCTTAGCACTCAATCCATCCCCACATATTTTATCTCGTGGAAAAGTTGCTTTATCAATAACTGTTGATTCGATACCTAATTTTGCCAATTGTAAGGCAGCCGTTGCACCACCTGGTCCAGCTCCAATTATTAAAACATCAGTTTCTTTTGTATCCATTTTATTTGCTGATTCTTATTCATTAATTGATAATCAATTGCTTAAAATAAAGCTTACCTATAGGTGTTAATAAATTATTTATTCTTCTGTAAATACAGATTAACAATTATTGATGAAAACATTTAGTAATTTATCTTTTCTCTCGCATCATTCCTTCTTGAACTACAGAAGCGATTAACACACCATCTCGATTAAAAATATTACCTCGGCAAAAGCCACGAGCATTTGATGCACTTGGACTATCAATCGCATACAATAACCAATCATCTACTCTAAAATCACGGAAAAACCACATAGCATGGTCAATACTTGCTAATTGTACTTTTCCAGAAGCAAAAGAAACTCCATGCGGTTTTAGAGCAGTTGAAAGTAAATTATAATCTGAAGCATAAGCTAAAACACAACGATGTAAAGCTGGATTATCAGGCATTTTACCATTGGCTTTGAACCAAACCGAATTATAAGGTTCTTCTTTTTTCGGGTTAAATAAATTAGGCAATACCGTTGGTTTAAAGATAATTGGTCGTTCTCTTCCAAATATTTTCTTCAAATTATCAGGAATATTATCTTTTATTTTTGCAAATAAATCCCTATCCGAAAACAATTCTTCAGGTTGAGGAACTTCTGGCATTTCTATTTGGTGTTCATATCCTTTTTGTTTCAATTGAAACGAAGCCATTAAAGTAAAAATAGCTTTTCCATGTTGAATTGCTTGAACACTTCGAGTAGAAAAACTACCTCCATCTCTTACTTTCGTCACTTGAAAAACTATTGGTGCATTTATATCGCCTGGCAATATAAAATATCCATGTAATGAATGTGCAATCCTATCCACTTCAACAGTTGATTGAGCTGCATTTAGTGCTTGTGCTAAAACTTGTCCACCAAAAACACTTTTACTTCCTATATCTTTGCTTGTTCCTCGAAACAAACAATCTTCTAATCTTTCTAAATTCAAATGCTGTATTAATTCAGAAACTTCTTTCATTTTAATTATTTTATTTAATGAATTGTGGTAATAGATAAATTCGAATCAGGAAGTATTACTTCAATTCAATTTCATACATTTTATCCCAATTTTTACCCGTTACTAATAACTGATTATTTCCTAAGTCAGCTACACCATTCAGAACTTGTTCTTGCGATTTATTTTGTGCTAAAATTGATAAATCAACTAAGTTTTCTACTATTCCTGTTGCAGGGTCAATAACAGCAATCATATTGGTTTTCCAAACATTTGCATAAATCTTATTATTAATAAATTCCAATTCGTTCAAATTAGAAAAAAAGTATTGATTATCAACTGCTTGAATTGTTTTTACAATTGTAAAACTATTTCCGACAGGTTTTACAAAAAATAAATACTGTGACCCGTTTGAAATAATTAAATGTTCACCATCACTACAAATTCCCCAACCTTCTTTAATAATTGAAGGTAAATTTAGCTTTTGTTCTAATTCAAAAGTTTCAAAATTATATTTGAATACCGCTTGTTCATTCCAAGTTAATTGATAAATTTCATTTTGAAACTTAGTGATTCCTTCAGCAAAATAACTATCAGCTTGACGTACTTGTTTTGAATAGGTTTTTGAACCTAAAGGGTATTTAGCTAAAAAAGATTTTTTGTACAATCCAGAACTTTCATACACAAAACCATTCTCAATAAATAATCCTTGAGTAAAACTATTTGGATTATGAAAATGCGTTTTCTTAGTATCAAAAGTTAAAATCTTAGGTGCTTTTTCTCCAAATACTGATATGTTTCCATATTGCTCATTCTTTTTCCCTTTGTCGTAATAAACCGTCAATTTTAAAGCATTACGACCATATTTTGTGTGTGGCAATTCTAACTTCACTTTTTCTGTACGATATATTTTATCATTAATCGCCACTGTAAAAGAATCAATATCAAAATTTTCAGAACTAAGACCTAAATCAATCTCATTTCCCATTTTATATTGTTCATAATTAATTTTTGACAAATTTGAAATGACATTTATATATTTACCTCCATCTTCACATCCTGAATAAATGGTACTAAATACAAGTAATAGCAATATGTACTTTATTGATTTCATGCTTTATTGTTATTCTATTTTTAAAATATGCTGCAAGATAGATTTAAGGAATTGAAATAGGAATATTTTTTAAGGAAATAGCTATTTTATAACATTTTATAAATTATACTAATTTGAAAGTTATTAATGTATAATTTTGTGAGAAAATCATAATATATTGACTATCAGTTTTGTAAATGTTAAAATTTGATTAGTTTTATTGCATCAAATCATTTCGTCCTCTCCTTTAGACTTCTGTCAAAATAATATTAATTACAAATCACTTTATAAATTTTAAAATCAAATAAATTATGCCAAATTTTTTAGTACTTGGATTATCTGCTTTAATACCAATGGTTGTAGGCTTTATATGGTATGGGAAACCTCTTTTTGGAAAAGCATGGATGAAGGAAACAGGAATTACAGAAGAAGCTGCCAAAGAATCAAACTTAGCACTTACAATGGGCTTAAGTTTACTTTTCTGCTTTTTTATTGCTTTAAGTATGAATAGCATCGTTATTCATCAATCAGGTGTTATGTCTTTATTAGTTGAAAATCCTGATTTATTTGTAGAAGGAACAGAAACGTACAATACTTTTCACCAATTTGACGGAATGTATAGAACATTTGGTCATGGAGCATTTCATGGTGGAATAGCAGGATTTATGTTTGCTGGTGCAGTACTTGCTGTAAACTCTTTATTTGAAATGAGAAGCTTTAAATATATTGCAATTCATGTAGGATACTGGGTTGTAAGTTTATCATTAATGGGCGGAGTAATCTGTCAATTTTCATAAAAAATCAAATTCATTTAGAAAAGAGAGGCAATTTATAATTGTCTCTCTTTTTTTTTGAAATGACTTATTAAAACAACAAATAAGATTCATAAAAAACCCTTATTTCTGCTTACCTTTGCAGCAATTTTGAATTAGAAATAATAGAATTAGGAAATGATAACAGTTAGTAACGTAGGATTACAATATGGAAAGCGAGTTTTGTTTGAAGAAGTAAATTTAAAATTTACTCAAGGTAACTGCTATGGTGTGATTGGTGCAAATGGTGCTGGAAAATCTACTTTTATGAAGATTTTGTCTGGTGAAATTTCTCCAAATCAAGGTTCAGTAAATATTGAATCTGGAAATCGTATGGCAGTTTTGAAACAAAATCACTTCGAATTTGAAGAACATACTGTTTTGAACACGGTGATAATGGGACATAAAGAAATGTACGATATCATGGTGGAGAAAGATGCGATTTATATGAATCTGGAAGCAACGGAAGCCGAAGGCTTGCATGCTGCAGATTTAGAAAATCAATTCGGTGAAATGGGCGGATGGACTGCTGAAAGTGATGCTGCTGAATTATTAAGTGTTTTAGGAGTTCCTGAGGATTTGCACTATAATCAAATGAAAGCCTTAACGGGTTCTGAAAAAGTAAAGGTTTTATTAGCTCAAGCTTTATTCGGAAATCCTGATGTACTTTTATTAGATGAGCCTACGAATGATTTGGATGCAGAAACAGTAACTTGGTTAGCTGATTTCTTAGCAGATTTCAAAAATACCGTTATTGTGATTTCGCATGATCGTTATTTCTTAGATATGATTTGTACACATATCACAGATATTGATTTCAAACGTATCAAAACATTTACTGGAAACTATACTTTCTGGTACGAATCAAGTCAATTAGCATTACGTCAACAGGCGAATAAAAATAAGAAAGTAGAACAGAAACGTAAAGAAATGATGGAATTTATCCAACGATTCAGTGCGAATGCTTCGAAATCTAAACAAGCGACTTCTCGTAAGAAAGCTTTAGATAAATTGAACGTTGAGGAAATTCAACCTTCAAGTCGTAAATATCCGTTTATTCATTTCAATATGGAAAGAGATCCAGGTGGACAAATGTTGACGATAGAGAATTTAAGTAAAGTTCGAGATACTGGCGAGATTTTATTTAAAGATATCAACATCACTTTGAATCAAGGTGAAAAAATTGCTCTTTTGGGTCGTAATGCAACTGCTTTGACTTCATTCTATGAAATCTTAGCTGAAAAGATTCAACCTGATACTGGAATGTTTGAATTTGGTCAAACCATTACAGTTTCTTACTTACCAAATGAGAATGATGAATATTTCGAAGATGAAAATGATATGGATTTAATCAATTGGTTACGTCAATTCTCTGAGAATAAAGACGAGCAATTTATCCGTGGATTTTTAGGGAGAATGTTATTTTCAGGTGAAGAAGTTCACAAGAAATCTTCTGTGCTTTCTGGAGGAGAAAAAGTACGTTGTATGTTATCAAAAGCGATGTTGAATCATCCTAACTTCGTATTGTTAGATGAACCGACAAATCACTTAGATTTGGAATCGATTACTGCTTTAAATAATGCAATGAATGATTTTAAAGGAAATATGATTTTCACAACACATGATCATCAATTGATTCAAACGGTTGCAAATCGTATCATCGAAATCACTCCAAATGGAATGATTGATTCTAATATGGATTTTAATGATTATATCCGTTCTGAGAAAATTAAGAAACAAAGAGAAGCTTTATACAAAGGTGTCATTGAGGCATAAATTGTTTTCTAAAAAAGCTTAAAAAATACAAAAGTCGCTGAATATAAATATTCAGCGACTTTTTTGTTTTAAGTACCTGGACATAATTAAACGGGTATAAATAA
>CAZEOC010000223.1:0-6728 GCA_964513525.1 uncultured Saprospiraceae bacterium
AAAAGTCATATTGCCTTTTTGGGAACAAGTGTCGCTGTCTATCGAAGTAATTTGGGTTGTGCATTGGTACACGAAAGTGAAATAGAGGAAATTCAAAATCAGAAATTTAGCCGACCGATTTCTATCAATGATGAAAATTTACCTTTTCCTTATGGCAATCAAATCATTGATACTTTACCAAATACTATTGATAAAACTTATTTGGATTCTGCAATGACTTTTGCAATGAATTCGAAAGGAACTCGTGCAGCTTTGGTACTTTACAAAGGGCAATTAGTTGCGGAGGAATATGCAAATGGATTTGATGAAAATTCAAGGCATTTAGCTTGGTCTATTTCAAAATCTGTTACTAATGCGATGTATGGTGTAATGGCAAATAAGAAAATAATTGAGGTTCAAAATCCTACTGATTTAGCTACTTGGGAAGATGAAAGAGCAAAAATTACGATTAATAATTTGTTACAAATGAATAGTGGTTTGGAATGGACGGAAGACTATTTTGAGCTTTGTGAAGTAACAAAAATGTTATTTAAAAATGATGATATGGGTGAATATGCAGCTCAAGTAAAATCTGAATTTGCACCTCAAGAACATTGGGAATACTCTTCTGGAACATCGAATATTTTAGCGGAATTGATGGAAAATCGAATCGGAAATCAAAATGCTTATTGGGCATTTCCATACTTAGAATTATTTAATCAAATCGGAATTCAATCAATGCTTTTGGAAGCTGATGCTTCTGGAACTTTTGTAGGTTCTTCCTATTCTTGGGCAACTGCAAGAGATTGGGCAAGACTTGGTCAGCTATATTTGAATGATGGTGTTTGGAATGAAGGTAGAATTTTCCCTAAAGGTTGGGTTGAGTATTCTACAACTCCAGCTGCTGGTTCGGAAGGAATTTATGGCGCTCAAATTTGGCTTAATTCTTCAGGAGAATATTTAGAAAATTGCCCTAAAGATTTATATAATTTTGGCGGTTTTAATGGTCAAAATATAACTATGATTCCATCAGAAGATTTAGTCATTGTTCGTTTTGGTTTGAATTCTATTGAAAAATTGGATTATGCTGCTTTTGTTAATAAAGTTGTTGCTTCTATTCATGTGAATGATTAAAGTGACTTAATTTATCTATCAATTATACATGTCGTTTTTATAAGAAAACCCGACAATGATGTACTTTTGCAAGTGAAATGATAGACAAAATAAAAAACATCAAAATTTCAACTTGGAAATTAATTGTACTTGTAGGTTTACCCTTGATTAGTACATTGATGCATTTGAGAGCTTTTCCGATGGAATTGCTTGGTCCACATGTTTGGAGACAAACTCAAACGATGTCAAATGTCATTAATTTTTATGAGACTGATTTTAATATTCTCAATCCCAGACGAAATTTTGTAACTAAAAACGATAGTATTTACCGTTTAGAATTTCCAATCATGCAGTGGCTTTTTGCTGGTATTTATAAGCTTTTTGGTAATCATATATTAATCGCAAGATTATTGACTTTTCTTATTTCTTTAATTACACTTTTTAATTTTTATATTCTACTAAAATACTTATTCAAAGCGGAACGATTGGCATTAATTGGTGCTTGGGCTTTGAATTTCTCTCCAGCATTTTATTATTATGCGGTTTCACCAATGCCTGATAATTTCGCTTTATGTTGTTCTCTTGGCGGTTTGGCTATTTTTATTAAAAATATTCCTAAAAATGATTTTAAAAGCACTTTTGCTGCAGCATTTTTAATCGGTTTAGGTGTTGCAACTAAGTTGCCGTTTATTCTTTTTTATGCTGTTCCGTTTGCTTATTATATTCAGAAAATATTCAAAAAAGAATTACTACTAACTGACTTTTTTAAAGGATTAATTTGGCTTAGTTTATTGGTTCCTGCACTTGTTTGGTATGCTTATGCCATTCCAGAATGGGATGGACAAGATACAACTTTCGGTATCTTAAGTAACTTCCCTAAGTCTACAGAATTATTGGATATTTTGATTCATAATTTCTTTTCTTCCTTACCTGAATTAATTATCGGAATTGGTACTGTTCCTTTTTTTATAGCCGGATTTTATTTTATGTTCAAACGAAAGGCTTACCAAAACACACTGTTTTATCCTTTTTTATTTTGGGCATTTATGACTTTATTGTACTTCTTTTTTGAGTTGAATATCATACAAAAAGTTCATGATTATTATTTATTCCCATTCTATCCTTTAATATTTATTATTGTTGCCTATGGAGCGCATCATTTACTTTATATTAAGAAAATAAAATCAATCGCTTTTTTCTTAATATTGACCTTTCCGATATTTGCTTTGGCAAGAATTCAAGGTCGTTGGAATGTAGAAGAACCAAGATTTAATAAAGTTATTTTATCGCATAAAGACGAACTTCAAACACTTTCTAATAAAGAGGATTTGATTATCGTTGGAAATGATGCTTCTTATGCTATTTTCTTTTATCATTTAGATAGAAAAGGTTGGGCTTTCGCAGAAAATAGATTAAGCGTTGAGAGTTTGGAAAGTATGATAAATCAAGGTGCAAAATATTTATATTCTGATGCTGAAATCGTTAATAACAATCCTGCAATAAAAGCAATAATAGGAAATCCCATTTATGAAGTAGGAACGCTTAAAGTTTATGAATTGAAGAATAAAAAGTGACGAAGATTAAAGTATGCGTTATACTATTAGACTTTTTTGAATTTCTTATTTAAATATCAATTCAAATTCTATAAGAATTGGTTTTTAATTTCAAAAAAATCTTATTATCATTGCAAAACATATTAAACAATAACATATTAGTTATTAATTGATAATCAATGTATAACAAATAATATAGTTACTAATAAATGAAAATTTAAAATTGTAAAAAATACATTTTGTATAGTTTTCAAATTGTTTGATTTATAATTCATTAAAAAATTTATACTAAATATCATTAATCAAAAATTCAAAAAATTATCATGGCAAAAATTGAAACAATTGAAGGAATTGGACCTGCTTTCCAAGAAAAATTAGCAGGTGCTGGCGTTACAACTGTTGAGGGATTATTAGAAAACGGTGCTTCTGATTCAGCTCGTGCAACATTAGCAGAAGCTTCTGCTATTCCTCAAAAGAGAATTGACACTTGGGTTAGCATGGCAGATTTAATGCGTTTAGCTGGTGTTGGTGGACAATTCGCTGAATTAATGGTTCGTTCTGGAGTAAGTTCAGTTGCTGCTTTAGCAGGAATGGATGGAGACGAATTACGTGGCACTTTAGAGACGGAAAACGAAGCTAAAAATATGGTTAATAAAATCCCTTCTGTAAATACTTTAAATGGCTACATTCAAGCAGCTGGTCATTTAGATGATATACAAAAGTAAGATTGATTTTATCAATAATTTGAAAAGGCATTTGAAGTTCGCTTCAAATGCCTTTTTTGTTTAAAATACCTTTAGTCTCATTTTAAGATTATACACTAAAAATAATTCTCAAATCTTGTTACAATTTATTCTTTACACATTTCTTAATTTTATAAATTTGTCAAGTATAAAAGACTATGTAGGCAATTTATTTCAAGTACTTTTTTTCAAGATTTTGCTTTTCATTCTAATTTAAACTATTTTGCATCTATGCCGAATCCTTATGACGATATTTTTAACGAAAAAAACGAAGACAATAAAGCTTCCTCAAATCAACCTAAATTGTCAAAAATAGAATTTGAAGAAGATACTCGTTTCAAAACCGATGGTAAAGAACCTTTGGATGAAATTCTATCTAATGTCCAAATCTTTCAAAAAGAAGCGGAAGCATTTTCTCAATTATTAACAAGAACAAGAGCAATTGACCATAAAGTAATCAGTAAAGTTGCAAGATTATTTTTGGTAGAATCAAAACCTGAGAAAAAAAAGAGTTTAAAACAAGAACGTGATTATCATATATTACTTCAATATAAATTTGAAAGTATCATTAAACCAATGCGACATTTGGCGGAAATTCATTTAGAAATTATTAAACAATTCAATCGTGATATTGACAAAAATTATTATTCAATAGAAAAAACCGATAGTGTTGTAAAAACCGATATTTCTATTGCGGTTGAAGGATTACAACTTCAAAGAAAAATATTAGCTGATGCTGCTGAAGATTTAGATATTTTAAAAGGCGCTTTAATTAATACGGAAAGAAATATCAAGGAATTCATCAATGTTGGTGGAGTCAATAATATTTCGAGTTCAGAATTTGAAATAATAAGTCAGAAAAGTGCTACACTTACGAATGGTCGTACACATCAATTTGATTATTCATTTTTCAATATCAATCTTTTAGATAAAACCGTGTTATCATTAGGTATTTATATGGAAGAAACAACTGCACAATATTTAAGTAAGTTGATGACAGCGTTTGAATTAAACTAATTTTTATAGCATAAAATTTCTTATTTTCCTTCCTAATTTCAATTAGAACATAAATCAACTTACAAAGTATTCGCTTATAGAATACAATTCAAGCAATGAAAGCAACTTATAAAATTAATGGAATGTCCTGTGCTGCTTGTGCGGCAAGTTCACAAAAAGTCTTATCTCGAATATCTGGAGTCGAAGCAGTTAATGTCAATTATGCTAATAAATCTTGTCAAATAGAGTTTGACGCTTCACAAGTGACTTATGATATGATGAAGTCAAAATTAGCAAGATTGGGATTTTCCTTATTAGAAGATACAGAGAAAAATCGTTTGGCCGCAGCTGCTAAAGAATTAGCACGGTTTAAGACATTAAAAACAAAACTGATTGTTGCTGTATTTTTAGCAATTCCATTATTGGTTTATGGTATGTTTCTAATGAATGCTCCTTTTGCGAATTATATCATGTTTGCTTTGACTTTGCCTTTTATCTTTTGGATTGGAATAGAGTTTTATATCAATGCTTGGAAACAATTCAAGGTTGGAACAGCAAATATGGATACTTTGGTTGCTTTAGGTACTGGAACTGCATTTGTTTTTAGCGTTTTTAATACTTTTCTTCCGCATATTTTATTGAATCAAGGCATTGAACCTTATGTATATTTTGAAACTGTAGGAATCTTAATTACGCTAATTTTATTAGGTCGTTTTCTGGAAGAAAGAGCTAAAGCACAAACTTCTAATGCTATTAAAAATCTCTTAGGTTTACAAGAAAAAACGGCAAATGTATTATTAGATGGGCAAATCTTAAAGACGCCAATAGATGAAGTTCGTTTGGGTGATGCTATTCTTATAAAACCTGGCGAAAAAATTCCAGTTGACGGAACCGTTATTGATGGAAATTCTACTGTTGATGAATCTATGTTAACTGGAGAATCTATGCCAGTTATTAAAGAAAAAGGCGATACAGCAATAGGAGCAACTATTAATCAAACTGGTAGTTTGACAATTAGAACGGAGAAAGTTGGTAGTGATATGTTATTATCACAAATCATAAAATTGGTTCAAGAAGCTCAAGGAAGTCAAGCGCCAATTCAAAAATTAGTTGATAAAATTTCAGCGATTTTTGTTCCAACAGTTGTAATAATTGCAACACTCAGTTCCATGATTTGGTATATTATTGGTCCAGAACCACAGTTGACAAATGCAATTATTGCTTTTGTTACTGTAATGATAATTGCTTGTCCTTGTGCCTTAGGTTTAGCAACTCCAACAGCAATAATGGTTGGAATTGGTAAAGGAGCAAATTTAGGTATTCTGATAAAAGGTGCTACAAGTTTGGAAGCCGCTAAAGATTTAGATACTATTGTTTTTGATAAAACTGGAACATTAACAGCAGGAAAACCAAGTGTACAAAAAGAGATAATTCTCACTCAAACGGAGTCGCCTATTGAAAGTATAATTTATGCTTTAGAAAGTAAATCTGAACACGTTTTATCTCAAGCCATTAAAAATCATTATAAAAAATATGTAGATAAAACCATTCAAGTAGAATATTTTGAAAATATAGTTGGAAAAGGAATACGTGGGAAATTTTTAAATGAGGAATATTTAATTGGAAATTTACAATTAATCAAAGATGCTTTTATTCCTATTTCTAAAGATTTAACGAATCAATTATCTATTGATTCTACTATTATTTATATCGCTAAAAATGGTGTACTAATTAGAATATTAGAAATAGAGGATACCATTAAGTCAGAAGCAAAAAATGCAATTCAAAATCTTAAAGAATTAGGTTTGAGCTTACATTTATTGACGGGTGATAATGCACAAACAGCTCAAAAAGTTGGTCATCATTTTGGTTTAGAACATATCAAATCAGAAGTTTTACCAGAAGATAAAATTCAATATATTCGAGATTTGCAAAGTCAAGGATTGAAAGTTGCAATGGTTGGAGATGGAATTAATGATTCTCCAGCTTTGGCTCAAGCAAATGTTGGAATAGCAATGGGAACTGGAACTGACATTGCTATTGAAAGTGCTGATATTACTTTATTAAAAGGAGATTTGAATAAAATAGTACAAGCAATTGAATTATCAAAAAACACGAATAAAACGATTCGACAAAATTTATTTTGGGCATTCATTTATAATTTAATTGGAATTCCTATTGCAGCTGGAATTTTGTTTCCGATTTGGGGATTTGTATTAAATCCAATGCTTGCAGGTGCAGCAATGGCTTTTAGCTCGGTTTCTGTTGTTTTGAATAGTTTACGGTTAAGGAATTCTATTTAATTAATAACCATTTTGTAGTTGAACATTAATATCAGATATAA
>CAZEOC010000224.1:0-6716 GCA_964513525.1 uncultured Saprospiraceae bacterium
TTTTGTTCATTTGTACTAAGGAGATACCGACTTTCGTCGGTATGACGGACTTCTTGTGGCTTTTGATTTAGGAGAAGTTAAGAAATCGAAATATCATGTTAATAAAAATAGCTTGGAGAAATATATGGCGTAGTCGAAGCCGAAGTTTGGTGATTATCGGTGCAATAATCCTTGGGATTTGGGCATTGTCATTCCTTAATAGTTGGATGAAAGGTATGGGAGAAATGTATATTTCTGATACAATTAACAACCAAACATCACATATTCAAATTCATGAAGCGGCTTTTCTGAAAGAGCGAAAAAATGAATATATCATTCCTAATACGGCAGAAGTTATCAAGGGATTACAACAAACAAAAGGTGTAAAAGCCGTAACTGCTCGTGTGATGGTAAATGGAGTTATTATCGCTCCAAGAATGTCAAAAGGTGTAATGATAAAAGCCATTAATCCAGACATGGAAGGAGAAGTCATTGATTTAAAAAGTAAAATTAAGGAAGGAACGTACTTCAATGATAAACGAAATCCAATGTTAATTGGTCGTTCTTTGGCAGAAAAATTAAAAATCAAAATTGGTAAAAAAGTCTCTTTACAATTTCAAGATATGGAAGGTGAATTGACTGGACAAGTTTATAGAGTCGTTGGTTTTTATAGTTCTGGGAATAGTAAAGTTGATGAAGGAATGGTTTATGTCCGAACAGATGACTTTGCTCCAGTTTTTAAAAACAATGGAAATGCACATGAAATCGCAATTATTTTAGATGATATAGCAGAAACTGAGAAAATCACTAAAGGATTACAAGCGATTCATAATGATTTAAAAGTACAAACTTATGAAGAGGTTTTACCAATCATAAAACTGTATGATACGCAATTCAAAACGATGGGTTCAGTCGTTACTTTTATCGTAATGATTGCCTTAATTTTTGGCATTATTAATACGATGTTAATGGCTGTTTTGGAACGAGTCAAAGAGTTAGGTGTATTGATGGCAGTTGGTATGAATCGAATCAAAATTTTCGGAATGATAGTTTTAGAAACTTTGATGTTATCCTTTGTTGGTTTGCCTGTTGGCGTTCTTTTAGGCTTTATCACCAATACTTATTTGAATAAAACAGGTATTGATTTATCAGCTTATGAAGATGGACTTTCTGACTTTGGAATGAGTAGTATCATTTATCCAGTTATTGACCCAACTTTTTATGGTTCAATCTCGATTGCAGTATTTATTACGGCTTTATTCGCCTCGCTTTATCCAGCTTTCAAAGCGACAAGATTAAAACCGATAGAAGCGATTAATAAAATATAAAATTTGTGTTGATTTGAGTTTATTTATCAAGATAAAAACAATTAGAAATGAAAGTAATAGCAGCTAAAAATTTAAAGAAAACATATAATCCTGATTCTGAAATTGCAGTTCATGCCTTGCAAGGTGTAGATTTAGAAATTGAAAAAGGAGAATTTACGGCGATTGTTGGACCTTCAGGTTCAGGAAAATCAACTTTATTAAATATAATCGGTGGATTAGATAATCCTTCTAATGGTTTAATTTCTGTAGGTGGACAAGATATTTCTACGATGTCAGATAGTAAACTAATAGACTTTCGTCGAAATAATATTGGTTTTGTATTTCAATCGTATAATTTAATTCCAGTATTAACAGCAAAAGAAAATGTTGAGTTTGTTATGTTGTTACAAGGTCGTTCAAAAGCAGAAATGGATACACGAACAACTGAATTACTAAATGCGGTTGGAATTGGAGATAAGATTGATAAACGTCCAAAAGAATTATCTGGTGGACAACAGCAAAGAGTTGCTGTAGCTCGTGCTTTAGCTTCTAAGCCTCAATTTGTTTTGGCGGATGAACCGACTGCAAATTTAGATTCAAAATCAACTGCTGATTTATTGGATATTATGGCAAAACTGAACGAAGAAGAAAATATCACTTTTGTTTTTTCAACTCATGACCAACGAGTTGTCGATAGAGCAAGAAGAGTGATTACTTTGGTAGATGGAAAGATTGCTTCGGATGTAATACGATAATAATGTAGGGTAAATCTTTAGATTTCGATACTTTGGAATCTAAAGACTTGCCCTATAAAAGACGATTGTCCAAATGAAAAAATATCTATTCTTAATGCTACTATTTGTATCTCCAATATTTGTAATTGCACAAATTGAAGAAGAACCGATAGAGGAGGAGTTGGAAGAAGAATTAATAGAAATTGAATCTGATTCAGATACGATAATCTATGAAATTGAAGTATTAGAGTTAGAAAATCAAAAAGTAGATGATACACCAAAAAAATGGTCTTTAGACGGTTATGTAAAAGACTTACGAACTGCTATAATTGATACAGCAGCAAATGTTTTATTATTTAATAATCAAATACATAATCGGATTAACTTTAGTTACGATTTTAATAATCAATGGCGTTTTAAAGCAGATTTAAGAACGCAAATTTTCTATGGAACTCTCATTAATACGGCTAATCCGTTACAATCATTTGGTGATGGAATTGATGGTGCAAATGATGATATTTTAGATTTATCCATATTGTTGGTGAATGAACCAACTTTAGTGATGCACTCAATGATTGACCGTTTGTATTTAGATTATACGAAAGATAAATTGAATGTTCGAGTTGGAAGACAACGGATTAATTGGGGTATAAATACAGTTTGGAATCCACATGATATTTTTAATGCTTTTTCCTATTTTGATTTTGATTACGAAGAACGTCCAGGTTCTGATGCCGTTCGATTGACCTATTATACTGGTGCAGCTTCAAGTGTAGAATTTGCTATAAAAGCCTTTGAGCATACAGATGAAATTATCGCTGGTGGATTATGGAAATTCAATAAATGGAATTATGATTTTCAAGTTTTAGGTGGTATTTATAATAAAGATATAGTTACGGGTTTAGGTTGGGCAGGAAATATTAAAAATATTGGTTTCAAAGGAGAAACTTCACTCTTTCAAGGTTATGATTCTGCTTCTACGGCTTTTGCTGGAACAGTTGCATTTGATTATGCTTTCGAAAATTCATTGTACTTAAGTGGCGGTTTTTTGTATAATTCACTGGGAACGAGTGAATCTGCTTCTACGAGTTTATTAGCATTAAATATTAATGCAAAAAACTTATTTCCATATCAATATACAGGAATCGTTGTTGTTTCTTATCCGTTTTTACCTTCCTTTTCTGGCTCAATGTCTTTGTTGTACAGTCCAAGTGATGACCAATTATTATTCATCAATCCTACTTTAACTTATGCAATAAAAGATAATTGGAATATTGATTTAATTGGTCAAATTGCTGGTTCTAAATACAATAATGGAACAAAGTATGGCTTCTTATCTAATTTATTATTTCTAAGAGTAAAATGGAGTTTTTAAAAATTTATAATCGATTTAAATATATTTTTCAACTATCTATTTTTTAATATTAAACCATGAACCTACCAATCAAAGATGATTTTATCAATGAAATTCAAACGCACTTTTCTAAAGATGAAAGTCTGAAATGGCAAGGACAGCCGTATCCAAAATTGAGTGTTACCTTATTAGAATTTGGCGGTGATTCGCATATGGTAACTGGTCCAAGTAGCATATTTGGTTTTATTCTTGGGGGACTTCTATTTTTTGGTTTTCTATTGTATAAAGCTGAAAATTGGTTGGGTTTATTTTTCTTAATTGTTTTTGGTTTACTTGTATTAATAATTCCAGATATTATTAAAAATAAGCGAAAACAAAATACAAAATATGCCGTTTCCAATCAACGAATCTATTTTCAATTATGGCGATTTGGAAAACAAACGATTCATTCCATTGATTTCAAAGATATTAAAGGTGTTAGAACAGAAACGCATAAAAAAAAATTAGGCGTTATTTACTTTTTACCACTAAAACCTTTTGACTTTTATACCTATGATTTCAGCAGTGGATTACGACGACATTATCCAACTTTTGAAATGGTTAAAGAAGTGGAAGAGTTAGAAAGCCTCTTGAAAACCTTGTATTTAAAAAGATTGAAAGATAAATGATAAAACGATTGACAAAAGTTCAAAAGAAAGATAATTTCTCAGTACGATAAGAAGATAAAAACTCATTATGAAGAAACTGATTTATTTGATTTGTTGTTTGTCGACCTTATCAATTCAAGCACAAATAGATTTTGAATTCTTTGAATTAAATGCTAATCGAGTAGCAAAAGCATTGATTCAAAGACAGATTGATACAATATTAATCAATAACGATTTGATTCTATCGCTATATGAACTTGAAAAAATAGAAACTTGGGATACAAGCGTTATTAAAAACAATTACTATTTCCTAACAGAAAATACAAATATTAATCTATTACTACCATTTGGAGAAATTAGGGAAGAATATTTAGTCGTAAAGAAAAAGTCATCTATTCTTGTTCCTATAAATTGTGATATTGATTGTTACGAAAAGAAATTTTATAAAAAGGAAATTTTAGAAGAATCGTATTTATGGAAAAATGAGGAAGATATTTTGAATCCAAAAAAATGGTATTTAGATTCATTTCCGAATCAAATTATTTCTATTCCTAAATATATTCTGAAAACACCAATTTTGCAAAAACAAGTAGAAATTCCGATTCATTATATTACAAAAAGAATATTTGTTCCCAATAAAGCATTGAACCAAAAAGAACTTGAAATAATAAATTCAGAATGCATTAAGCAAACGGTATTTACTTATAAAGCAACAGGTTTTAATAAAAAATTAAAAGAAGAAAAGAGATATTCAAATCGTTATAATGAGTATAAAGTAATTCAAAATGGAAGGATTGAAAAAGTTGAAAAACTGAATAAGGAAGAATTAGAAAAAGTGTTTACTCAATTAAGTATAGCATTGTATAAAAAGGGATACATAGTTATTCTTCATGAAATTAACTACAACGAAGTTAAGCGAGGACTAATACGATTTCAAATAGATAATAATTTGCCAATAGGACAATTTGATTTAGAAACTATTAAAATGCTGCTCGAAAAAGGAAAAGATTAAGTTTTTCAAAAAGGTTAAATCTATTTAAATCTTATTTTTTTGATTGAAAAATCATTAAAATTAACATCGAATCGGAAATAAGTGAAAAAAAATAATCACATTGATATTTTTAATATATTGCATAAAGGCGTTTTTCTTAAAGATTCGTGTTTTTTTGTAATTTGTTGATATTTAGTTAATTGTGGCGGTTTAAATTACCTTTGTTAAGGAATACTATTTTTTAAGAAATGGATTTTTAACAAAAATTTACGTCATTTACAAGTTGAATTTCTAAGGTCTATTTCTCAAAGTAGATGATTATAATTAATTTTGAGTAATATTGATTCTTAGTTTATAAAAAGGAAATTAGAACTTGGAGAATTATTAAATAAATTTCCAAATTCAAAAAATTGAAAACAATGATTTTAGAATACTCAAAAATTTATAAAAAAATTAATATGAAAAAGACTATAACATTCAGCGTTATCGCAATTATGTTAATATCTTTTATGTCTTGTGAGTCACTATCATTTCTTGGTGCTGGAGCATCTAAGACAATAAAATGGTCAACAGTTCAGAAAGTGACAAAGAAAAAGAAGAAAAATAAAAAAGTTTTCATAGAGGTTTATACAAACTGGTGTGGTTGGTGTAAAAGAATGGAAAAAACAACATTCGAAGACCCAGTTATTGCACGTTATGTTAATACTTATTTTCAAGCGGTAAAATTCAATGCGGAATCTCGTGACCCGATTGCTTTTCAGGGTAAAACTTACCAATATTCTACAGCAGGAAGAAGAGGTCGTCATGAGTTAGCTACGATGTTTATGCAGGATAACGAAAAGGTTGGTTATCCAACTTTAGTTTTCATGGATGAAGAATTAAATATTATTCAAGCTGTACCTGGTTATCGTTCAAAAGAAGAATTTGAAGTGATTGTTACTTATTTTGGTGAAGACCATTATAAAACAACACCTTGGACAGATTACGAAGCAAATTATAAATCTACTTTACAGTAAATTTATTTTGTTTGTAGTTGGATTGCTGCGTTATTAATCGAATTCTATTATTAATAATTATTAAAGTTTTAATATAGATAGCAATTAAGTATAATTTTTTTTGAAAAAAGGTGTTCATATATTTGGACACCTTTTTTCGTGTCATACACTTCCAAAAATCCTTTTTCTAAAGAAGTGATTTAAGGTAAATTGAAAAAGAAAAAATATGAATAAATACATTTTAGTTTTAATACTGATTGTCAGTAGTTTTCAAATAATTTCTGCACAGAAGAAAGTGCCTTTTGACCAATTAGATGAATTTCATGGTGTAACACATCAAAGAAATCATCAAGAACCGTTTACTGGTAAAGGTGTCGGTTATTATGGAAATGGACAGCTGTGGAAAGAAATGAAATTCAAAGATGGTAGAATTACAGGATTAGCCAGAGAATGGGATTTGCAAGGTAATTTGATAACTGAAGCAGAATATAAAATGGGCGTTCGTTATGGGCGAGAAACACAATATTTTGAAAGCGGTAAAAAGCAATTAGAGGTTTTTTATCAAAATGGAAAAGCAACTGGAACGGTTACAGAATGGTATGAAAACGGTCAAATGATGTCAAGAGGAGAAGTCTTGAATGGACAATATTTGGGCAAACATACTTGGTGGTATCCGACTGGAGAGAAAGAACAAGTAATTGAATATAGA
>CAZEOC010000225.1:0-6690 GCA_964513525.1 uncultured Saprospiraceae bacterium
TTTCAGAAGAAGTGTTTGGGTAAGATGGATGAAGTGAGTAAAAGTGGCCGAACCGTTTTATTTGTAAGTCATAATTTAGGTGCTGTAAGACAATTATGCGAAAAATCTATTCTACTTTCTGAGGGAAAAATAAAAAACATAGCTTTAACAAATAAGGTTATTGACAATTACTTATCAAATAAAGATTTAATAAAGCCTGTTGTTAACTTTAATCCTCCTTTTCCTGGTTCTGATGTAGTCAAATTGTTGCAAGCTTCCTGTATTAATACAAATCATTCAAATATATTTGAATTTAAAATAAATCAACAAGTTGGAATAAAAATTAATTACGAAACCTTACTACCTTCTCATGTTTTACATTTTGGTATTAGGGTTTATAACCAAGAAGATATAAATATATTTGATTCACATAGCGTAACATCTCCGTGGTATATAAAACCCCATCCTACAGGAGTTTTTCATTCGATAGCTTGGATTCCTGCAAATATACTTAGCTCGGGTTTATATTCTGTAAGTGTTGCTATTTTCAATCATAATAAACATGTAATTCATTTTTTAGAAGAAAAATGTCTTTATTTCTCAGTTATTGAAATGCCTTTTAATATTGATAACCTAACCGCAGGAGGAACTAATTATGAGAATTTAAATGGAATATTCCGACCTCTATTAAAATGGGAAACTACACTAAATAAAAGTTAAATTTATGTTTTCGAAAAGAAATCAATGGACAGGAGAAAGGTTAGAAACTTTCATAGTAAATGAAACTATGATTGAACATTTACATCGTTATGCTTTAGCAAAAAAATTAGTAGAAAATTTAACTGTTTTAGATATTGCTTCTGGAGAAGGTTATGGTAGTTATTTATTATCACAAAATGCTAAAACAGTTGTTGGTGTTGATATAGATAAAACGACAGTACAAAAGGCTAAACAAAAATATATTTCTTCGAATTTATCTTATTTACAAGGTAATACAAATGCAATACCTTCAAAAGATAATACATTCGATATTATAGTCAGTTTTGAAACAATTGAACACCATAACCAGCATGAGGAGATGATATTAGAAATAAAACGGGTTTTAAAACCAAATGGTATTTTAATTATTTCAACACCTGATAAAAGACAATATTCAGATATTCCGAATTATAAAAATCCATTTCATGTAAAAGAGTTATATGAAAAAGAATTCAAAAATTTAATCAAAAATCATTTCACCAATCATTTTTTTTTACATCAACAACCAATTTTTGGTTCATTGATTTTTTCTGAAAAGGAAACTTCTAATTGGAATAAATTTGAAGGAAGTTATCAACGTATTGAATCTTCCGCATGTAATACTGGCACCTATATTATAGCAATTGCTTCAAATGCTACTCTACAGAATATTTCTTTCGATAATTCTTTTTGGAGCGATAAAAAGATTCTATTTGAGAATGAAAATAATAATATCAGACAATCTATTCGCTATAAACTAGGAGATTTTTTACTTAAGCCGTTTTCTCCTTTTATTAATTTTTTAAAATCATGGAAAAAGTAAAAGTTTCAGTGATTGTACCAAATTATAATCACGCTCCGTATCTTAAACAAAGATTGGCCAGTATTTTTAATCAAACTTTTCAAAATTTTGAAGTCATTCTATTAGATGATGCATCAACTGATAATAGTGTAGAAATACTTGAAAAATATAGCACTCATCCAAAAGTAAATCATTTTGTAATTAATGATACAAACAGTGGAAGTACTTTTAAGCAATGGCAGAAAGGAATAGAGTTAGCAAAAGGAGAATTTATTTGGATTGCAGAGAGTGATGATTGGGCAGAATCAAGTTTTTTAGAAATTTTGTTAAAACAGAATTTTGATATATTAACGGCTAAATCTTTTGTAATTAGTGAGAATCAAACACAAATAAAACCATTAGAAATTGATGAAAATCTATCCATGAAAGGAATAGATTTTATTAAAAAATATATGATATATAGAAATTTTCTATTTAATGCTAGTGCAATCCTTTTTAAGAAAGAGAAAGTAGATTTCAGTATTTTTAATATTATTAATGATATGAAATTTTTAGGAGATTGGGTTTTCTGGATAAGTCTACTTAGAGAAAATTCGATTTTCTATAACTATAGACCTTTAAACTATTTTAATAGACATCCCAACGCTGCATCTAATAAAATTACCAAAACTGGATTATTCTATTTTGAGAGTTCTATTTTAATTCAATATATGAAAGATGTAAATATATTAAAAGGGAAAAAATTATGGCTGCAAGTCTGGGAAACTTGGATAGGTCATTATTACAATAAACATTCCATTGATCAACACTCGTTTAAAACGCTACGATTTAAACTATTTTATGTAATTTTTCTCAAACATTTCAATTTTTATATCTTCCCTGCATTTTTAATAAAAATTTATAAAAAACTAATATGCTTCAACCAATAGTTTCTATAATTCTACCTGTATACAATACTGATTTATTTTTATTTGACTCTATAAAAAGTATATTAAATCAAACTTACACAAATTTCGAATTCATCATACTTGATGATGGTTCCACAGATAAAAGCTTAGAAATCATTCAATCATTTAAAGATAAGCGAATCAAAATAATTCAGAATTCGACTAATTTAGGTTTAATAAAAACCTTAAATATAGGTATTGATTTAGCACGAGGAAAATATATAGCAAGAATGGACGCTGATGATATTGCAATGCCTAAAAGATTAGAAAAACAAATTGCTTTTTTGGAAAAAAATACAGATTATGTATTAGTTGGAACAATGGCAGAAATTATTGATGAGAAAGGTCGATTAACAGGTAAAAAAATTGATTTGCCCACTAAATATGATGCAATAAAAAGTCGTATTTTATTTCAATGTCCTTTTGTTCATCCTTCTATAATGGGAAAAACTAAAGTCTTTAAGGAATTTAAATACAAGGAAGCCTATCCAATTGCAGAAGATTTATTTTTATGGCTTGAGATTATTCAAAAATATAGGGTTGCTAATATCAATGAGTCACTTCTTAAGTATAGAGTACATTCAAAAAATGTGAGTTCCAATAAAGATAATTTTAGTAAAAAAATAGAAAGTACTCGAAAGATTATTCAAAAGCAGTTTACATATTTAGGTATTACTCTTAATCCTAATGAAATTGAAAGTCACTTAAACTTATATACTATCAAACAGTCTATTAATTCAAAGTCTATTAATAATTTTAAATTAACCTACCAATGGATTGAAAAATTATTAATATATAATACTACAAAAAAATATTTTAGTGATGATTTATTTATTGAAAATATATCATTAGCATGGTATAATTATATATTGAGAAATATTTCTTTAGATGGATATTTTTTTTATATTAAATCCCCATTATCAAAAAACATAAGTTCTATAAAGAAAAAATATTTACTTATTCATACTATTGGTAATTTTAGTACTGTAAAACCTATATATCTATTTTTCAAGAAATATGTTATCAAAGTTTTAAAGTTTAAAGTTTAAAGTTTATAAACTTCATTATATAAATCTAAATATTGATTAGCAATAACTTGAACATCAAATCGCTTTGCATTTTTAAAACCATTTTCAATCAATTGATTTCTATAATCATCATCATTAATCAATCTCAAAATTCCAACTCTAATTTGTTCTATATCCTGAGGATTTACCATTAAAGCTGCATCCTTAGCAACCTCAGGAATAGATGTTTTATTTCCTGTAATTACAGCTCGACCAATTTTATTAGCTTCAATTATAGGCATTCCAAATCCTTCTTTCTCAGAAATAAATGTCAATATATCACATTCTCTATATTTTTGACTTAATTCTTCAATTGGTAAATTTATAAAATTTGAAAAATCAATATTATACTTTTCTAATAGGTTAATATTAGATTTTTTTAAGGTTCCAATAATACACAAGTGACAAGGAATACCCTGAAGTGCTTCTATTAATAGATGTAAACCTTTATGTTTTTTAGTACCTACTTGAAGTAAAATAGGAAATGATTTATTAAATCTTTTAGGAGATTTTTCAAATATTAGATTTGCTGGATTTCCTATAACTCTGATTTTTTTTTCAATATCATAATTCCCATATACTCTTAATAAATCATTTTTAGTATAATTAGAAACAGTAGTTATATATTTCGCTTTTTTACATGGCAAAGTAATCCAGAATAATTTTAGAAAATAATATCTCAAACCAGATTTATTATTCAAAAAATGTAAATCATGTATTGATAAAATTGATTTTTTTCTTTTTAGTAATAATATTAAAAAATTAACATCTCCTGTTATATGGTTTATTTCACCTTGCTGGAATACAGCTTCAAAAATATTGTAAATACGTCTCCAAACACCTTTACTATGATATTTTGATATATGTATTTGAGCTTCTACACTATTAGGTAAATTTGCTCGAATCATATCAAACACATGTTCAATACTGACAAAATCCCTAAAAGGTTTTCGTTGAAAAAAAATAATTTTCATTCGTTCTGAATTCACCCAAACATTGATTTATATAATGATAAATGTACTGATTTATTGACTTTATAATTTGTATAATCAATAGCAGATTTTGAGTATGAATTATATTCTTCTTGATTCATCTTTATACAATCTTGAATAACACTTTGGTATCGAGATTTATCATCTAAACTTATTATCCAACCTGCTTGATATTCTTCTAAGTCTTCCCAAGGAGTGTTTGGAGAAATAATTACAGGCTTGCCAAGTCCTAAGGCTTCAATAATTACATGTCCATAATTTTCGCCAAAGGTTGGAAAAAAGAAGAAATGATAATTTTTAAAGCAAACTTTCATATTTTCAGGTCTATAAGTTCCCTTATAATTTACTTCGATATACTCAGGAAAGGTATTAATCAATTCCTTACATTTTTCCCAATACAAATTGTGATCTATACTTCCCCAAATATCAAATTGAACAGGCAAATCTAATTTTTTCAGTACTTCTAAAGCATAAATTATATTTTTCTCTCTTGCAATTCTTGAAGCAAAATAAAGTTTAAGTTTATTAGATCCTTTTTTAGCAGGTAAATTTGTTTCTACTTGATTAATTGAAGGTATATTAGGAATAGTATAAATTTGTTTAACATTAGCTTTTAATCGTTTTTTTATAGATAATTTTTCCTCATTACTAGTTGCCTGAAAAAACAATTTCTTTTGTAAACCTAATAGTTTAAATATTTTAATGAAAATTAATTTTTTGAATCTTTTGAATTGGATTTTCCCATCCATTAACATTCCTCGAGGTACTAATATTACTTGAGAGGAAGTAATAAAAAATCTATTTATTAATATTGGAATAATTGTCATATTAAATGAAAACATTCCATTAATATAAATAAGCATTGGATTTACCTCTTTTATTACTTTGAAAACCTTAGAAAACGAAAGGGAGGATTTTTGACAATAATAAACTTTAGCAATTCCTCTGAAGTCGTTCCATTCGTTAAGTTTTACAGAATCATAATCTTCTTTGACTCCATAATCATTTCCTCTTGTAAATATATATAAATCATAATCTTGATGTAATCCCAAGACTAAATTCAAACAAGATGTAGATTGTCCAGCTCCTTTAAATCCAGGAAAGAACCAACCCACAAAAATCATTATTTTCTTTTTAGATTTCATAAATCTTGAGAATCAATTATTTTTCAATATTAATCTTTGCTTTGTTTTTTAATCCAAGAAATTGTTCCCTCAACACCTTGTTTATTACTAAAAGGTAAATTTCCGCAAATATCAAAAGTATTACTTAGATCTAAATTGTTGTCCGTTGTCATATTCATTAATCGAAAAGAAGTAATAGGAAAAGGGATTTTTATACTTTTAAGTATATCACCGAGCAAGGCAGCAATTTTTATAATAAAAAACGGAATAGATAATGGTTTTTTCACGCCCCAAACTTCTGCTATTTCAATTGACCATTTTACAATATTCATTGGTGGTTTATCTCCAATATAGAAAACTTTTTTACTTGATTTTTTTGAATGTAAAAGTTGAAAAATTTGAAAAACTGCGTTTTCAACATAACCATAAGTTTTCAGGCATTTTCCATTTTTAATATTAAAATAAGTTCTATTTTTAACCATTAAAAAGAAATCCTTATAAGTCTCAAACCAAGGACCCCAAATAGATGTAGGGCGAATGATCGTCCAATCAAAATTGACATTTCCTTTCTTTATAGATTCTTCCATCAAAACTTTAGATTTACCATATATTGTTGTCGCCTTGTAATCATTGAAATCACTCGGTAGATAACCTACTTTACAAACCAACATTGACGAAGTAAAAACAACTTTCTTTAGATTATCTAAGTTATTTAATGCAAGTATCAAATTTTTAGTCCCCTTACTATTTACCTTATAATCTGAAATAGATTTTCCATTTAAATCAGTTCTTGCAGCTAAATGAATTACATAATTGGGGTCAAAAGTAGAAACTACATTATTTAACTTCTTTACATTTAATAAATCTAATGCTTTATAATAAGGAAGATGTTCATTTTTCTTGGGCTTTTGAATATCTATATTAAGTATCTCAATATTCATTTTCAATAAGAAATCAATCAAATTTGTACCGATGAATCCCGATCCTCCTGTAATTAAATATTTATCCATCAATCAATCATTATTTTCCAAATAAATCTAA
>CAZEOC010000226.1:0-955 GCA_964513525.1 uncultured Saprospiraceae bacterium
ATAGATTAAAAACTGTTCGATAACCAGTTGGTAATTTATTTAGCAAGCTCAAAATATCTTGAGCGGCTAAATTTTGTTCAACTACTGGTTTTGTCTTGATTGTCACATTAGAAATCTCGACGGATAATTTGAAATTGTGCTGTTTTCGCAAGAACATTAGTGCTTGATTGACCATTATTCTACGAATCCAACCTTCAAAACTACCTTCATCTCGAAACTTATCAATCTTTGATAAAACCTTATAGAAACCTTCAATCATCACATCTTCAGCATCTTCTTGATTTTTGACATACCTACGGCACACACCAAACATTTTTGGTGAATATCGTTCGTACAGCAGCTTTTGAGCCCGACGTTCCTTGTTTCTACATTTCTGTATTAATTCTTTTTCAGTCACGTAACTTTACTTTATTTGGCAATTTTTCTTGAAGTCAGATTTCTTAATTATTAGATAATTAACAGTTTAATTGAATTAATTTCTCTAACAGTTGAAACGTTCTGATTACCATAAGGCAATCTCAATACTGACTTCTATACTTTAAGATGTATAAATTATATTTTTTGGTGTATAACCATTGAATTTTTATAGGAATACTCATTGATTCCACGTTTATTATGAATTATCCTATTTATTATTTCTTTAATATTCCTATTTGTGTAGTACAATAATTCTTAATTCCTTGTTGTGAAGACGGAATGATTTTTAAAGTTTTTTCAAAATACTCAATTGCCTTTTCTTTGTTTTCTAATTGCTGGAAAGTAATTGCTAAACCATAAAAACCGGCATAAAAATCAGGAAATTCTGTTACTGTTTTTTCAAATAAATCTTTTGCCATTAAATATTTTCCAGTTCTAAAATAATTAATACCTAATGAATAAAGCGCATTTTTAGAATTAGCATATTTATCGGTTTCTAATTTTAGCTTATCGTATAAATCAATAGCAGCGGTAATAC
>CAZEOC010000226.1:965-6674 GCA_964513525.1 uncultured Saprospiraceae bacterium
TAATGTTTTAAAAGAACAACAAGAGATATTTAACATTTTTTGTAATTTCTTGTTCAATTAGAATTTCAATTGGCATCAATATTTTGCCGTCTGAAAAATAACTTAATAATGCTTTACATTTTGTCCGTAATCCATTTCCCGTTTTATTACGATTAGTGAAAATTAGAGCAGTTAATTTTTGTTCAGGAACTCGAATAACATGAGTGCCGAAACCTGCAGTAGAACCGCCATGTTCTATATACTTTAAATTATTATCGGTATTAATTTTCCAACCAAATCCATAACCATCTGCTTCTGTTTTTCCATTTTCGTCCCAAGCTGAAAAAGCATTTTCTATACTTTCTAGTTTTAATAATTGATTGTTTGTCAATGATTTATCCCATTTGTAATAATCTAAAATAGACAGGTAAATTCCACCGTCACCTTGAATTGCACTGGTCAAACTTTGGTCTTTAAACGTAATCGAATTATCTTTTACAAGATAACCATAAGCTCGATTTTTGATTTCCGTATTTACATCAAAAACAGTAGCATTCGTCATTCCTAAAGGTTGAAAAATACGTTTAGACATAAAATCTTGGAAAGTTATTCCAGAAACTTTAGCGATGACTTCCGCTAAAACGGCATAACCAGAATTACTATATTTATACTGAGAACCAGCTGGAAAATAAGTGGAATCAGTTTTCATTAAACCTTTCAAAACATCGTTATCTAAAAGTTGCTCTGTTTGTCCAGCTTCAATAAAGTTTCGATAATGAATCAAACCTGAACGATGTGTTAAAAGATGTTGGATTGTTACCGTTTTACCATACGCTGGAAAATCTGGGAAAATATCTTTTAAGGTCGTTTGATAAGTTAATTTTCCTTCTTCAATTAATAATAAAATACCTGCTGCTGTAAATTGTTTTGTCAATGAAGCAATTCTATAATTGGATGCGTTTGTCGCTTTAGTTTGTCGTTCTCTATCTGCTAAACCATAGCTTTTGGCAAATACGATTTGTTCATTTTTAATAACTAAAACACTTGCGCCTGGTTGAGGTTGAGCATATTTTATGAATAATTCATCAATTTGATTTTCATATTTTGCATCAATAATATTTTCAGGAAGTTTAGTTGTTGGTTGACAACTAATTATGGAAATTATAAGAAGTAATAAACCATATTTTTTCATAATAGTGATTTGAATTAGCAAGATAATTAAAAGTGAAGGGAATTTTAAACAGATGTAAAAACACTTTTCCTCAAAAATCATTTTATTTGTATCTTAAGCGAAATCATTAAAAGAGAAATAAAAGCAAATTGACAGATAAAGATTATCAACAAGTGATGCCGACTTGGCCACAAGATCCTGGGATTTATAAATATGTAGCTGCTGACGGAACGATTTTGTATGTTGGAAAGGCGAAAAATCTAAAGAAACGCTTGATGTCGTACTTTGGTAATCGTAAAGATATGCGACCAAAAACCAAAACTTTGGTCAAAAAAGCGGACCATATTGAATACACAATCGTCGAGACGGAACAAGATGCTTTATTGTTGGAAAGTACGCTGATAAAACGTTATCAACCTCGCTATAATGTGCAGTTGAAAGATGGAAAAAGTTATCCATACATCTGCATTAAAAATGAGCGTTTCCCAAGAGTTTTTGTTACTCGAAAAGTGTATCGAGATGGTTCCGATTATTTTGGGCCTTATACTTCTCATAATCGAGTTTATGCGATTATAGATTTAATAAAAAACTTGTTTCAATTACGAACTTGTAAGTTTAATTTATCACCTGATAATATTCAAAAAGGAAAGTTTAAAGTCTGTTTAGAATATCATATCAAGAATTGTAAAGGTGCTTGTGAAGGTTTAGAATCGGAAACGGATTACAATCGAAAAATTGTAGAAATTAGAAATTTATTAAAAGGAAATTTCAATTCTGTAAAAGCATTATTACAAGAAGAAATGCAGACGTTTTCAGAGAATTTGGAATTTGAAAAAGCATTAGAACATAAAATAAAATTAGATGCTCTAAAGGATTATCAAGGAAAATCTACAGTAGCAAATCCAAAGATTCGAGATGTCGATGTTTTCTCCATTACCGTTGATGAAAAATTAGCGTATGTAAATTATTTGAAAGTCGTAAATGGTGCGATTATCAATACATACACTTTAGAGATGACGCCAAATTTAGATGATAATAAGGTAGATTTATTACAGTTTGCAATGCAAGAATTGAGAGAAAAATTTCATTCTATCGCTCCCGAAATATTAGTACCTTTTGAAGTACAATTTCCTGATGAAAATGTGGATGTTGTTGTGCCGAAAATTGGTGATAAGAAGAAGTTAGTAGATTTATCGGTTAAGAATGTAACCTATTTTAAATTACAAAAACAGAAGCAAGAATTAGCAAAATTAGGTAAGACACAAAGTACAGATCGGATTTTATTAACCATGAAAAAGGATTTGCAAATGGACGAATTACCTCGTCATATTGAGTGTTTTGATAATTCAAATATTCAAGGTTCGCATCCTGTTTCTTCTTGTGTTGTTTTTCGGGATACGAAACCTTCTAAGAAAGAATATCGACATTTTCATGTAAAAACAGTTGTTGGCCCGAATGATTTTGCTTCTATGGAAGAAGTTGTTTTTCGACGTTATAAGCGAATGTTGAATGAAGGGAAATCATTACCGAATTTGATAATTATTGATGGTGGAAAAGGTCAATTGAGTTCTGCTGTGAAAAGTTTGAAGGTTTTAGGAATCGAGAATGATGTAACCATTATTGGAATTGCGAAAAAATTGGAAGAAATCTTTTTTCCGAATGATAATGTGCCTTTATTTCTGAATAAGCGGTCAGAATCTTTGAAAGTGATTCAACAAGCGCGAGATGAAGCACACCGTTTTGCGATTACTTTTCATCGACAATTGCGTTCGATTAATTTTATTGGAACGGAATTAACCAATATTCAAGGAATAGGAGAGAAGACGGCAGATAAATTATTAATACATTTCGGTTCAGTAGAAAAAGTGAAAACTGCTTTGTTTTCAGAATTACAGGAAGTAGTTGGAAAATCTGCTGCTACGAAAGTGATGAACCATTTTAAGTAGGTCGGGTTTTCGTACTCGACATTTCCATTAAAATTAGTTGTGCTAATTTTAATGGAAATCCTACTTTTATTCTTTGTCAAAAGCCAAAATGTCGGGTAAGAAAAACCGACTTACTTTTCAACCTGAAACATAGAAGCCATAAACATTCCGACATAAATTCCGAAGAAGGTTTCTAATCCAATTATGATATTCATCATTGGTTGAAATTCCATTGCATTGAATAAAGCGTATAAAGTCGTGACGATAATCAAGGACAAAATGTGAATAGAAATTATTAAAAACGATGTTCGTGCAAAAAGTGTGGTAATTTTTGGACTATCTTCATTTTCTATCTTATCTACATTTCTATTAGCAATTACATAACGAATCAAAGCAGTCAAATAGACTGATTTGATTGGTGCTAATATTTTTAATAATTCTCCAAATTCATCATCATCAAAGCCTTTCAAGAAATATAAAACAACGATAATAACACCAAAAGCTAAATTGGAAATTAATATAAATTTACCCAAACGATTTCTAAAAATTGATTCTTTCATACTCTTTTGAATTATCGAGATTATCTTAATTAGGATGAAATAATTAGATTAGTATTATCTATTAGACTTTATTCTAAATGATTTTGTATGAAGCTAAATTATCTTTTGAACCTACTCTGTGTTGGCAAAATACTCATTTAGCAAAGACTAAACTCCGTTTTTACCGCCTTGATTAGGTTCAAAATCTTAATTTCCATTCAATACAAAATCATTTTAGAATAAAGCCTATTATTAAAGTCTAAAATTAGAAAATTATTGTTAATGCTTATAATCCCGTGGTTTTATTTGATGAAAAATTAAGTTTTAATATTCCTAATGACTTAACTTTTATTAAATATAAAATTGATGTTTAACCACAAGTTTTTCCTATTTTTGCAAAATTCTAAATATGTAAAAAGTTTATGAAAAATCTCTATTTATTATTCGCACTTGTGTTGTTTACAACTTGTAGTCAAAAGCAACTTAACAATGTAGAGGCAACACCTCCAAGAGCAAAAGTTAAAAATATTATTTTCTTAGTTGCAGATGGAATGGGTGTAACGCAGATGTCTGCTGGAATGTATATTAATGGCAATACATTGAATTTGGAACGTTGTAAAGTCATTGGTTTACATAAACCAAGTGCTTCTAATAATTTGGTGACAGATTCTGCTGCTGGTGCGACCGCTTTTGCTTGTGGCGAAAAAACTTATAATGGAGCAATCGGTGTAGATAAAGATGGAAAACCATTAAAAACAATATTAGAAGCTGCGGAAGAAAAAGGATTAGCGACTGGTTTGGTGGCAACTTCGACTATCACGCATGCAACGCCTGCAAGTTTTATTGCACATCAGCCACAAAGGAAAATGATGGAAGAAATTGCAGCAGATTTTATGAAAACAGAGATTGATTTGTTTATTGGAGGTGGAAAAAAATTCTTTGATGGACGTTCTGATAAACAAAACTTATCAAAGCAATTAGAAGAAAAAGGATATTATATCAGTGATTTTGTCACGGAAGAATTAGGAGATATTGAATTACCTTTAGATAAGAATTTTGGTTATTTTACAGCTAACGAAAACCCTTTACCAGCATATCAAGGAAGAGATTATTTGAAAGTTGCTTCTGAAAAGTCAATTGACTATTTAAGCAAAAAATCAAAAGATAAAGGTTTCTTTTTAATGATTGAAGGTTCTCAAATTGATTGGGGCGGACACGCTAACAATTCTGATTATATCGTAACAGAAGTAATTGATTTTGATTATGCAGTAAAAGCAGCCTTAGATTTTGCGGAACAAGATGGTGAAACTTTGGTTATCATTACAGCAGATCATGAGACTGGCGGATATGCAATTAATAAAGGAAGTACAATGGATTCATTAGTGACAGAATTCACTACTGATTATCATACAGCAGATTTAATTCCCGTATATGCTTTCGGACCTTGTGCAGCTGAGTTTGGTGGGATTTATGAAAATACAGCGATTTTTGATAAAATGATGAAAGCACTTTTTAATTAACAATGTGTAATTGAAAATTGACGATTTGTGTAAACATTTTCAATTTTCAATTATCTATTTTCAATTAGTATAATGATTCAAAGAATACAATCAATTTTTTTACTATTAGCTTCGGCTTGTAGTTTTGCTTTATTCGGTTTACCGTTTGCAACTGTAAAAGAACAAGTAGCAGATTCTGCTCTTTTCGCAACAGACACCGTTTATAATTTAAATGATAGTACTGCATTATTAGGTATTTATGTAGTTGCTGGTTTATTGGCTTTAGTAGCTATCTTCTTATTCAAAAATCGTAAACAACAAGTTGTTGTAGCTCGTATAGCTGCAGTTGTTAATTTGATAGGAATTGTATTAGCAATTGTAATGTTTATCCAAGATTCAGTAATGGAAAGTACAGTTACTCCAGATGATGGTTTAGGTTTATATACACCAATTATTGGTTTTGTTTTGAATTTATTAGCAATTCGTGCGATTCAAAAAGATGATAAATTAGTTAAAAGTATGGATAGATTAAGATAGTTTTAGTTTCATTCCAAGAAGTTAAAACTATAAAAAAAGCCTTGTTCAATTTATTGAAC
>CAZEOC010000227.1:0-6666 GCA_964513525.1 uncultured Saprospiraceae bacterium
TTGATGGTTTGTCTCGTGACGGTTTAGTAGATGCTTATGATAATTGTGCGATGGGGGTTTGTGCTGATGCAACTGCTGAAAAATTTGAATTCACGAGAGAGGAACAAGACGAATATGCGATTAATTCTTATAAAAGAGCTGCAGCAGCAACGGAAAGCGGTGCTTTAGCGAATGAAATTGTACCTGTAGAAGTTAAAGGAAGAAAGGGAACGATTACAGTTTCAGAAGATGAAGAATATAAAAAAGTGAAATTTGAGAAAATCCCCAATTTGCGCCCTGCATTTACAAAAACAGGAACGGTTACAGCTGCAAATGCTTCAACAATTAATGACGGTGCAGCAGTTTTGATATTAGCAAGTAAGGAAAAAGCAGAAGAATTAGGTATTAAACCTTTGGCAAAAATTGTATCATTTGCGGATGCTGCTCAAGCGCCAAAATGGTTTACAACTGCTCCAACTTTGGCAGCTCCGATTGCTTTAGAACGTGCAGGTTTAACAATGGATGATATTGATTTCTTTGAAGTTAATGAAGCATTTTCTGTGGTTTCAATGAATTTTGCAAAACAGTTTGATATTTCTTATGATAAAATGAATGTCTTTGGTGGAGCAGTTTCGCTTGGACATCCGTTGGGTTGTTCTGGGGCAAGAATCTTGACGACCTTAGTTAATGTTTTACATCAAAAAGGTGGAAAATATGGCTTGGCTGCAATTTGTAATGGCGGCGGCGGTGCGAGTGCAATGGTGATTGAACGAATGTAAAAATTAAATAGCTATCAGATACTTCAAAAGTGTCTGATAGCTATTTTCACATTGTTTAATAATGATAAAATTAAAGCATAAAAAAGGCAAATGAATTGCTCCATTTACCTTTTTTCTAAAACTTGTTATTTTAGTATTTTATTGAACTTCCACTATATCCAATTGTGCTAATTCTACATTTCTCTCTTCTCCATCAATTATAACTGTAAACTTCAAACTTGTAATTAAGTTGAAATCATTTGGTACATTTTCAAAAGCAAAACGAGCAAAAACGGTATTTTCATCTTTAATACGTTTTGTTAATATACCTCTATTTGTATCAACATAATCTACACCAACACGAAAAGAATTTGCTATAATAGTTCTATTCTCTGAATCGGTAATTTGAATTTTACCCGTTTCCCAAACCGTTTTTAAATTCGATTGATTATTATTTTTTACAGCAATATCCAAAATCAAATAATTATTATTCCGATTGTAAGTATCATACTCAAAATACAAACCATTGTATGATGCTCTTGTAATCACTTGAGCATTGGTACGTAAAGAAGATTCTTCATATACACCTTTTGAAGTATTCACACCACTTCCAACAATAGTAGCATCAGCATACTCAGCCGAACTGATAGTTGAAGTTGAAGTTGTCTTTGATTCCTTTAATGCTGCATAGCGTTTTTCAAGAATAACATATTTCTTTTCTAATTGTGCTTTTTCTGTTTTTAATTCATTATAGTTAGTAACAGGAACAGAACCTGGAGGAATCGAATTTTGTAAATTTTCTATTTCCTTTGTTTGTTCTACTGTAGCATTATAAGCTCTTTCTAAATCTAACTTTTCTTCAAGCAAAGCTTCATATTTTGCTTGTAAATCTGTTAACTCTTTTGTTTGCGTATTATTAACAACCGGAATAGTTGTATTAGTAACTTCAGTAATACCTTTACCTGTATTACCTGACTGTTCTTTTTTTAATAATTCGTAACGAAGTTGTAATTGTTGATACTCATAAGCTTGTTTATCAAAATCTAATTTAGATATCTTTTGACTACAGCTTGAAAATACAATAATTGATAACCCGATAATAAGGTGAATCTTTCTCATAATAGTAAGGATTTTAAATCCATCAAAGTGGATTAAAAAAGCAGTAAATAAATCGTTAAATAAATATTATCGGAGCTAGGTATTTTGTGTAATACTAATACAAAAATAACAAAAATATTTATATAAAAAATATATAAATATCAGAAAATGAATGTTTTACTTATAATTAATACTTATTAAGTGTTAAAAAGTATTAAAAACCGATGGATTGTAAATCAGAATATTAAATACAGCGAAATCAAAATGGTGATTCCATTAATCAAACTCATCATTAATAACCATAAATGATAAAAACGAGTGTAAAAGGAAAAGTTCTTATATTCAAATAATGCTAAGACAAGGCTTAAAATTGCACTAATTGTTATAGTTGTAATTCCTATTAATAAGATTGATTTTAATAGAATCGTTAAATTATTACCAAACTGATTGACGATAGCAATTGCCCAAAAAATAATACTGAAACTCAGTATCCATTCAAAAAATACTCGAAGTCTTTTCTCTTCGATTTTTTGAATAGAAGGTGGAGTTTCTTCTTTAAATATGTCATCTAAAGGATTCATCGATTATTTAAAATAATTCAACAGATAGATAAATCAAAAACTATGTTTTCTATTTATCTATCTGTTTCAAAAAAATCAGTAATTTTAACTTCTTAAATGCTTAAGTAAAATTATGTATAAGCATTTTATAATAAAAGACTAATAATGCGAAAAAGAGGGCAAATATCATCATCCGTTTTAGATACAGTTTTGGTTCGTTTACCAAAAGCATACACTGATTTATTGAATCAATTTTTAGCAGATTTAGATATTCGACCTACTTCTAAAGCAACTTATCGTCGGAGCATTTTACAATTTTATCTGTTTTTAGCCGATAAAGAAACACATTTGTTAGAATGTGAACGCTCAACTATTGTAAAGTATAAACTCCATTTATTAGAACAAGTTGAAAAGCAACAATTTTCTTTATTAACCGCTGACAATTATTTGAATGCTGTAAAACGTTTTTTTGATTGGATTTTTAATAATGATGCTTTACCTGAATTTACAAAAAATATTGCCAGTAAAATCACGATAAATGCAGAATATGAAGGTTTCAAAAAAGAAGCTTTGACTACGGACCAAGTTCAATTATTATTAAAAAACTGTTGGGAAAAAGTAGAGAAAACTAAAACGACTGCACAAACTCCAAAAGCACATAATCAACAATTGACTGCTTATCGTAATTATGCGTTTATATTTTTGATGGTGACTTCTGGCGTGCGAAGTATCACAACAACTCGGATGAATGTCGGCGATATTTCTTTATTACACAATACGCCAATTATTTATGTACAACGAAAAGGTTATGCTGATAAAAGTGATTTTGTAGTTTTGGAAGCGGAACCAAATAAGGCGATTGTTGAATATCTGCAGTTGCGTTTTGGTATTTCAGATTTGGATAAATTGACAGAAGCAGAATTGAAAATGCCTCTTTTTGTTGGACATTCTAATAGAAATAATAATCAAGGGTTAACACCAGATAGATTAAGACAAATAGTTAAGCAACATTTACGGTTGATTGGTTTGAATGCAAAAGTTTTTTCTGCACATTCTTTAAGACATACTTATGGAACATTACAATTGAGGTTGACTAATGACATATTTCAAGTTGCAGAAAATATGGGACATAAAGATTTGAAATCCACAAAGCGTTATACCGCAAAAGAACGACAAAGACAACGATTAGAGAATTATACGAGTTTAGCGCATTTATTTAAGAAAGAATAATTCACGTAAGCCGTACTACGTAATACGTGACACGGCTTACGTGAATAAAAAAAGGAAGTTGATTTATCAACTTCCTTTTTTTATTCAATTTAATTATCATATTACCACTCAATACAAGCATGTTTTGTAACTGGACATCTAAAACGTGTGAATTTTATACCTTGAGCTTTAAGTTCTTTTCTCTTTGCTTTCCAAGCTTTCTTATCATATGTTGAAAAACGCATCCCACCTTTAATATTTACTGTTTCTGTTGCACTAAGTTTTAAATCGTTAAACTTTTCCATCATGATTGTATTTAAGTTGTTATTTAAGTGACATTTATATATTGTTATCTTTTTAAATATGATGCCAATGAATAATATAATTAAATAGTGTAGATGCTTGTTTCACGTAAAGCGTATTACGTATTACGGCTTTTTTGATTGAACAATTCTATCATTTTCAAATAAATCTTTTATCACTTCTATCTGTTCAAATCCTTTTTGTTTTAATAGTTCCATTGTTTCCTGTCCAAAATCTTGATGAATCTCAAAATATAGTTGTCCATTTGGCTTTAAATATTGTAAAGCAAAATCAGAAATCACATCATAAAATAAAAGCGGCGTTTCGTTAGCAACAAAAAGAGCTAATTCAGGGTCAAAATCCAAAACGTTTTGGTGCATTTGGTCTTTATCTCTTTCTAAAACATAAGGCGGATTACTAACTATAATATCAAATTGCCCTACTCCTACTCTACTCCATTCTGATTTGTCTAAAATATTGACTTGATACCAATCAATGATAACTTTGTTTAATTCAGCATTTTGTTTTGCAATCTTTAAAGCGGATTCACTTACATCTAAGCCATAAAGGTTTAAATGCTCGTATTTCTTTTTTATAGAAATTGGAATGCAACCACTTCCTGTTCCAATATCTAAAATTCGTTGTTTGGGTTTTACATTGTCTAAAATTAAAGCAACTAACTCTTCTGTTTCAGGTCGAGGAATTAAAACATTAGATGAAACTTGAAATTTTAAACCATAAAAATCTGCAAATCCTGTGATATGTTGCCAAGGTTCATAATTCAATAAGCGAGTCTGAATTTCATTTAACCTCGAAATTTCTACCTCACTTAAACCTTTTTCAGATTCAGTATTGTAAATTTTAAAAATATCTTCAAAAATATATCTCGAAATCGTGAATGCTTCGCGATTATCATAAATTTGTGTTAGCGCATTTTGTAAATTAGTAAAAGCTATCTTTGCAATCATAAAAGACGATTGACGAGTTGATTATCCTTTTGTTTAGGATTGATGAGCAACTCGTTGATAAAGAAATAACAACGTAAGCCGTATTACGTATTACGGTTTATGTCGTTGTTTTTATTGTGTTTTCCAAAACCAATATCAAAAAATTAGTAACCAGAAATGGAAATATCAAATAATATTAAATCAAAGTGTCCGAATTTACGTTTAGGCGTAATTCGTTGTTCGGTGCAAATATCGGATAATCAAGCGGATTTGTGGGAAAGAATAGATGCAAAGATTTTGGAATTAGAAAATATGGAAACATCCGAAATTTCAAAAATGCCAACAATCGCTGCAACTCGCAAAGCTTATAAAGGATTAGGAAAAGACCCAGCTCGTTATCGACCTTCTGCTGAAGCGTTATTACGTCGAGTTGTAAAAGGAAAAGGTTTGTATAAAATCAATAATGTAGTTGATTTATTGAATTTAGTATCTATCTCAACTGGTTACTCTATTGGTGGTTATGATGCAGAAAAAATAGAAGGCGAAGTGATTTTAGGAATTGGCGAAGCTAATGAACCTTATGAAGGAATTGGAAGAGGAAGTTTGAATATTGAGTTTTTACCAACTTTCCGAGATGATAAAAATGCTTTTGGAACACCAACAAGCGATTCTGTAAGAACTTCTGTAACGGCAAAAACAGCAAAGTTTTTAATGGTGATTTTAGATTTTAATAGTTTAAATAATTTAGATGGTGCAATGGATTTGTCTATTGAATTATTAGAGGAATTTGGAAATGCAGCAGATTTTCAGAAATCAATCATTACGTAATACGGTTTACGTAAACCGTATTTTGTTTATATTATATCTTAGTTTCAAGCATATTTGACCGTAAAATATCAGATTATAAATATTAAATCCTAATATTTGACGAATTCTATTAGGAGAAAAGCAGTGTTGTTTCTGTTGGGTAATTACACTATCGTTGTCAAATTTGTATTGATTCATAATCACGTAATACGTATTACGTGATCACATAAAATCTTTTGTGAATTCGTAAGCCCTCAAAGTCGCGTTTTCCCGCACATTCATCCAGAATAAATTATAATCTGCAATATGCCAATTCTTCATTAATAAAAAAGCTGGAGGAATATCCACATTAGGTTTATCAATCCAAACCATACCTCGATTAGATTGAGCGTTACTTACATTTGGCAATAAATTATAATCTAAACCGATGCCGCCTTTATTTTCTGCAGCCATTGCAGGAGTTCCGTCAATGGTCCAATTTATTGGATTTGTTGCGACCGCTCGATAAAGTTCTTTGGTATAATTATCAGGATAATAACCTTCAGCATAAGTGTTCCAGGAGCAGAAACAGCCGATTTCTGTTGCATTTCTACAAGGATAAATGCTTTTGAAAGTATCAAAATCTATTGGCATTCCAACCAAATAAGCGGCAACCAACTTATTTTGAAGTGGCTTGCCATCTATTAATTCTTTGATTAATCGTTCTGCATGATTTGTGCCTTGACTGTGTGCAGCGATAATAATTGGTCTTCCTTGGCTATAATTTTTTAAATAATATTCAAAAGCTGTTTTAATGTCTTGATAGGCCAAATTAAAGGATTTGCGAGCACTTACGGTATCTTTTGACCAATAGACATATAAATGCGATTGACGATAACGAGGAGCATAAATACGACCTGCTGCGTTGAATGCCGTCGCTTGGTTTTTAATTGTAGAAGCATCAACTTGTGTATTAAATGCTACATCATCAACAGCTGCATTCCATTGGTTTTGATATTTTTTGGT
>CAZEOC010000228.1:0-737 GCA_964513525.1 uncultured Saprospiraceae bacterium
TCACTTTGCTATCGCAAAGCTCAAACAGCGGACTTTTCTTAACGTATTTTAAATACATTCAGCCTAAAATTAAAAATGCCAATCAAAATAGAAGACTACATTTTACAATGTTACCTTTTTTTAAACCAATCTCTAACAGCAATTCAATTTTTAGATTCGTTAGTCATTGGAATAGTATAATTATAAATTTTTTTAAAAATTATAAATGAAAAATATCTTAATTCCTGTATTATTAATTGCTTTTGTAATCGTGATTTCTGCCTGTAGTAATGATGATGATGAAATTTGTAATACAGTAGCAACGGGAAGTTTAGAGTCGCTTTATAATTGTGTGAATACGCAAAATAATATGGACTTTACTTTCGCTTCAGAATATGAAATCATAAGAACTCAAGGACGATTTGATAGTGTGATTTTGGGTAATTGTAAACCGATTATTGATTTTACAACTTATGATATTATTGTAGGAGAAGAAACTACAAGTAGCGGCGTTGATACAATAGAATATGAATATACGCCACCTTGTAATGGATTGAATGGAGATTTAGAGGTTAAAATCATAAGAAACGCAGCTGCAGTTGTTGAAACTGTTACTTATCATGCTTTAATTCCAAAATTACAAACTTCCGAAACAGTGACGGTTAATGTTTTGGTTGAATAAACCTTAATGGTTCTTTGATACTTTTTGTATTTATTACCAACCTAAAAGATTAATCATTTTCTTACAGAAAATAATC
>CAZEOC010000228.1:747-6658 GCA_964513525.1 uncultured Saprospiraceae bacterium
TTTTTGTTGTTAAGTTTTTGTGTAATTTGGATTAGTATTCTAGAACGTATCAATAGAAAAAATATTGATTATCACAAATTAAGCATTTTTAACGATTTTAAATCTGAAAGGTGATAATTTTTAGGATGTAAATTTCGTCTTTAAGCTTTGCCAACTTATAAATTGCAAAATTGGTCAAAGAACCATTATAATTACTCTGTTATCTCTTTTATTATTTCCTCAAATTCAGTTAAAAACTCTTGGTACTTACTTGTTGCAGGTCCATTAAAACCAGTATGAATTTTGACGACTTCATCATTTTTATTAATGAAAATCATAGTCGGGTAGGAGATGACTGCATTTAACATTGGCAAAACTTCTCCAGCTTCTGTTTTATTTGAATAACCAGCAATTAACATTGGATATGGAACATTCATTTTATCAACATAAGTTTTCACGGCTTTAGTTGCTCGATTTGGTTCACGGAATTTTTCAAAAGCTAAACCGATTATTTCTAAATTTTCTGGTTTCTCCATATTATAAAAAGGAATTAAAAAATTAGTTTCATCTCTACAATTTGGACACCAAGTTCCAAAGATTTGAATGATTTTTGCCTTTCCTTTGAATCGTTCATCACTTGAAGTAACTAAGTTTCCGTCGGTATCTTTGAATTCAAACTCAAACTTATCATAACCTTCTTTTAAATACGTCAACTCATAAGCACTTCCCAATTTTGCATTATCATTTTTGGTTGCCGTCCAATTTGTTTTGTAATGTTTTCCAGATTGAAAAGTACCAATCATAGATTTATCTTCTAAGATTTTGGCTTCAAATAAAAAGGCATGTGAACCATCAAAAACAGATAAATATAATTTGTCAGCTTGAATTGTTCCTTCCAAAAAACGGTAATCACCAGTTTCCGTCAAAAATGTTCCAGTTAAATAGTTTCCATCTTGTTTGAATTCGCCAATTGCAGAATAAGGCTGTTCATCTCCGCCACCAAATGTAACTTCCCATTTCCCAGATACATCCATAACAGGTTCTTTTCTCAAAGTTGTAAAACGATGATTTTGTCCTTGTTTCGCCACGAAATGAATACTATAATCTTTACGATTTTTATCGTACCAATTTCCTTCAATTACTTTATCTTCATAAACCGCTTTGATATAAGAATTATAGATAGGAAACTCAATTCTAATGGTATCATCTCCATTCACTTTGTTGTGTCCGTAAGCAATATCCTCAACTTTGATGATTTCATCACCATTCTTAACTTCAATGAAAAAACTATCAGGAGTTGTATAAACGACATTGAATGTAAAAGGTAATTCACCTTGAGTTACCTCTTCATACATGATTTTATCATCTCGTTTATAAAATTCTCTTTTGGTTTTAACAGGATTTGAATCTTGTCCTGATAATTGTAAAATCGCTCGCCAAGGTCCAGGAGCAATTACATTAAATTGATTTGGCATCACACATTCTGAAAACAAAACTGCAATAAACCCAAAAAGTAAGTATCTTGTTACTATATTTTTCATAATTTCTATATTAATATTTGCTGCGAATTTCCACCAAATTCAAGAATTCTAATAATTACTTTTAAATAAAAAATCGTTTTTGTAAAAAAAAATGTCATTACACATTTGTTCGTTTGCCATTTTGGATAAAAATTTAATACTATTCATGAAAAATGTACAAATGTCTAATGACAGAAGAATAAATTTAGGAACATGAAACATTCACTTATTGTTTGCTTATTTTTAATTTCTCTAAATTTAAATGGACAAACAGGTGCAGGACCTGTAGAACAGACTTTTATTTTTCAATTATTAGATGAAAATGGAAAGAAATTAAATCAAGAATCTATTGATTCTAAAGAGATTAGTATAATGAATTCTGAAGTTAATAATCTGATATTTAATCAATTAGATAAAAAAGGAGCATATACTATTGTCTGTAATGGAATTCGATATTATGGAGATTATAGCTACATTAAATCTAAAGATATTCAATTGATTTACGAATTGGAAAATGAAATAATGACCATTGATATTAAGAATATTCAAACAGCTTATTTAAAAATTATCAAAATTCCTTTTAAAAGTGGAAATTATACGATTGATTTGCAACGAGAAAGTGATTTTGTTAAGAAATTAATAATTGAACCAACAAAATGGAACGCCTCAAAAGTACTTTTTGAAGAAAAACAAAAAGTCAAAAGATAGAAAGTTGTAGAATTTTTTGAAGTTAAGAAATCATGGAAGAATTAATAAAATTAGAGCAAGTACTTACAGGCGAATTACACTACGATAGTTTAATGCGAACGCTTTATGCTACAGATGCTTCAGTTTATAAGATGTTGCCGAAAGCTGTGGCATTACCAAAAACAGTTGAAGATATAAAAGTATTAATTGATTTTGCTCGGACACATAAAACGTCCTTAATCCCACGAACTGCGGGAACTTCATTGGCTGGTCAATGTGTCGGTGATGGAATTGTTGTTGATGTTTCTAAGCATTTTACGAAGATATTGGAAGTAAATACCGAAGAATCTTGGGTTAGGGTAGAACCAGGTGTTGTTCGAGATGAGTTGAATGATTTCTTGAAGCCTTATGGTTTCTTTTTTGGTCCGAATACTTCGACTGCAAATCGTTGTATGATGGGCGGAATGGTTGGTAATAATTCTTGTGGTTCGACTTCAATTGTCTATGGTTCGACTCGAGACCATACATTAGAATTAAAAACGATTTTGAGTGACGGAAGCGATGCTGTTTTTAAATCTTTAGATAAAGATGAATTCAAAGAAAAACTTCAAACGGAAG
The DNA here is from genome assembly GCA_964513525.1 of uncultured Saprospiraceae bacterium. GTDB lineage: Bacteria > Bacteroidota > Bacteroidia > Chitinophagales > Saprospiraceae > CAWVWD01. The sequence goes on from CAZEOC010000228.1 coordinate 3,552, forward strand.
GATTAGAAGGAGATATTTATCGCCATCTTTATAAGGAATTAAGTGATTCAGAACAAGCAGAACGAATTGAATCAGAATTTCCGAAAAAATCTATTCAACGTAGAAATACAGGATATGCAGTTGATTTGTTATTAGATTCAAAACCTTTTGCAGCAGAAGGAGAAGCTTTTAATTTTTGTAAATTATTAGCAGGTTCAGAAGGAACTTTAGCTTTTACTACTGAAATTAAATTAAATATTTCTCCGCTACAAGAACCAGAAATTGTAGTAGTTGCACCACATTTTGAAACTATTCGAGCAACAACGGATGCAGTTTTGACAGCAATGAAACATCAACCGACAGCTTGTGAAATGATGGATGATTTGATATTACAATTGACAAAAGATAATATAGAACAGCAAAGAAATCGTTTTTTCGTTCAAGGAGACCCTGTAGGAATGTTGATGATTGAATTTCGTGGAGAAACAATCGAAGCAGCAGAAGCGAAAGCAGATGCTTTAATTGCGGAAATGAAATCGAATGGTGAAGGTTATGCATTTCCCAAAGTTTATGGAAAGGAAACGAAGAAAATGTGGACTTTACGTAAAGCTGGTTTAGGTATTTTAGCAAATATTCCTGGAGACCCCAAAGCGGTTGCTTGTATCGAAGATACTGCGGTTGCATTGGAGGATTTACCCGATTATATAGATGAGTTTGCAGCAATGATGGACGATTTCGGTCAGAAAGCGGTTTATTATGCTCATGCTGGAGATGGAGAATTGCACTTACGACCAGTTTTGAATTTGAAGAAGGCAAAAGATATTCAGTTGTTTCATGATATTACAGAAGAAACTGCAAAATTAGTAAAGAAATATAAAGGTTCATTGAGTGGGGAACATGGAGATGGAAGAGTTCGTGCTGAATTTATTCCTTTGATGGTTGGTCAAGAAAATTATGAATTATTTAAACGAATTAAATATACTTGGGACAAAGACGGAATTTTTAATCCAAATAAAATCGTTGATGCTGACCCAATGAATACCAATTTACGATACGAACCAGAACAAGAAACTGCACAATTTGATACCGTTTTTGATTTTGATAAAGAAGGTGGAATCTTGCGAATGGCAGAAAAATGTAATGGTTCTGGAGATTGTAGAAAAACTAGTTTAGCAGGAGGAACGATGTGTCCGAGTTATCGTGCTACTCGAAATGAAAAAGAAACAACAAGAGCAAGAGCCAACACTTTACGCACTTTTTTGACACAAAATGCAAAAGATAATGCGTTCAATCATCCTGAGATTAAGGAAGTAATGGATTTGTGTTTGTCTTGTAAAGGTTGTACATCTGAATGTCCGTCAAATGTAGATATGGCAACGATGAAAGCGGAATTTTTACATCAATATCAAAAAACAAATGGTGTTCCTTTACGGTCTTGGGCTTTCGCCAATATTGGGAAATTAAACGGAATCGGTTCCTACTTTCCGAGTTTAACCAATTTTGTTTTAACGAATTCACTGACAAGTGGATTAATGAAAAAAATCCTTAATGTCGCTCCAGAAAGAACTTTACCAACTTTGCATAAGACGACTCTACGACGTTGGTTTAATAAAAATAAACCAAAACCAACTGGTGAAATAATTTCTACTGTTTATCTTTTTTGTGATGAATTCACAGATTATAATGATACAGAAATCGGAATCAAAGCAGTGAACTTATTGACTAAGTTAGGTTACGAAGTCAAAATGGTGAAACACCAAGAAAGTGGACGAGCTGCAATGTCAAAAGGTTTGCTGAAAATGGCACAAAAAATGGCAAAAGCGAATGTCGAAACTTTCAAAAATATCATTTCTGCTGAAACGCCTTTAATTGGAATCGAAGCTTCTGCTATTTTAGGATTTCGAGATGAATATCCTCGATTGGTAGAAAAATCAGAACAAGCAGCCGCAATGACTTTAGGTGAAAATGCTTTAATGATTGATGAATTTATTGCTCAAGAAATTGAGAAAGGAAATATTACTTCTGCTCAATTTACAAGTGAAAAACGCCATATTAAATTACACGGACATTGTCATCAAAAAGCCTTATCGTCAGTTGAGAAAACTGCTTGGCTTTTAGGTTTACCTGAAAACTTTACGGTCGAAATTATTCCTTCTGGTTGTTGTGGAATGGCTGGTTCATTTGGCTATGAAGCGGAACATTATGAAGTAAGTATGAATGTTGGGGAAGATGTACTTTTTCCTGCGGTTCGTGCTGCCAAAAGTGATACGATTATTGTGGCAATGGGTACGAGTTGTCGGCATCAGGTGAAAGATGGAACTGGACGAGATGGAAAACATAGTGTAGAGGTTTTGTGGGAAGGTTTGAAGTGAAAAAATAGAAATACTATATGTTTAAAAAAATAATCGCAATATTAGTCGGGTTATTATTTGTTATCGTCAGTTTATACTGGTTAAATAAAAATATACAACTTGTCAAAAACGGAGAAAGTGTGAATGGAATTGTCGTTGGAATTGGTCAAAAATGGGATGACGATGGTTCTGAAAGTAAATTATATTATTATCCTATTGTGAAGTTTACAGATCGATTTGAACAAGAACATACTGTAGAAGTGTCAAATCAATTATCAAATCCATCTTTCTATGATGTTGGAGATGATATTGCAATTGTATATCCAAAAGGTGATGTAAATGGAGCATATATTAATTCTGTTTGGTGGATATATGTCTTTCCTTCTATTTTTTTAGGGCTTGGTCTTTTGGTACTAATCGGAAGTTTATATATGAGTCCTTTAGATTAATAACGAAAACTAAAAAAGGTGCTACAACCGAAGTAGTAACACCTTTTTTTATAATTTGTAAGAACTATTTAATTCTTAGAAATTTACTCTCAAAGTTGTATTCCAAGTACGACCGAATCCGAAGAATCCGATATTATTGTACAATTCATTAACTCCTGTTGTAGTTGGATCATCAACAATGTTTGTATCCATCTCAGCAATATAAGTTGTATTGAATACATTGTTTACATTCAATCCAAAAGATAAACCTAAACCAGAAAGGTCGAAGTCATAGAACAAACCAGCATCAACCAAGCTATATGTTGGTAATTGAGCAACTTGTCTGTCT
>CAZEOC010000229.1:0-6620 GCA_964513525.1 uncultured Saprospiraceae bacterium
CTTTGTACATGCCATAAGTTGGCGGCAAAATCATAATTTCATCAATACGAGGCTCACAAAAAACACGCATTAATAAATCAATCGCTTCATCACTTCCGTTTCCTAAAAATATATGTTCCGTAGCTACTGATTTTATTTTACTTATAGCTTTTTTAACGTCAAATTGTAGTGGGTCAGGATAACGATTGAAACCAGTTGAAAATGGATTTTCATTCGCATCTAAGAAAATCCTTGCTTCTCCAGTAAACTCATGCCTTGCGGAAGCATAAGGAGATAAGTCTTTAATATTTTGACGAATAAACTTATTTATATTTATCATATTGATAATGATTTGTTTAATTCTTTGTTGATTTTTTAATTCACCGCAAATTTAAGATAGAATTTCATAATTCAAAGATATTCTATACTTCAAAACAGCAATTTATATTACAATGTCGTTTTATAAATGTTTTTACAAAATGTCAGTTTATTTGATTCTTTTTAAATGAACAAACATTTTTTTGTTTCAATCGCTAATAGACGTAACTTCTTCTGGAAGTTGCGTCTTTTTTGTTCATAAATTTTGAGTGATGAATTAAGTGGAATTGAAAATTAAAATCGACTTTTCAAATTAAAAAATACCAAGAAATCTACCATGTTTAAATTTTAATTAGTTCTACTTGTTTTTTAGAAATTATTGAAGGAAAAACTCATTAAATAACTTTTTTTAGAATTAGTAAAAAATTAACATTAAGGAACTTTTTTATATCAATAATTGGTTTACCTTTGCCGCCAATTTGAATGTTGAAACAATATTAAATTTTGAATTTAATTAAAAATTAAAGTTTAAATAAAATTAAATATTGTAAAAGTGGTTATTTGTAAATTAATATTAATAATTAAATAAAAAAGTTAGAAGACTATGTTGAGTTTATTTATTGCCGTATTCGGTTCATTATTTTCGGTTGTTAATCCGATGGGTGCTGTTCCAGTTTTTTTGGCAATGACACCAGATTACACAAAAAAAGAGCGATATATCGCAGCAAGAAATACGAGTATTTACTTTGTATTAATATTAGGAGCATTTTTTTTGGCTGGTAGTTCAATATTGAATTTTTTTGGAGTCAGTTTAGATGCTTTAAGAATTGCTGGTGGATTAATGATTTTGAGTTCTGGTTATGCCTTATCATCTGGAAAATTTGCAGAAAGTAGAGCGGTAAACCAAAATGTAAAAGACGAAGCTTTGGAAAAAGAAGATATTTCATTCGCTCCAATGGCGATGCCTTTATTATCTGGACCAGGTTCTATCTCTTTATTAATCAGTATGTTTTCGGAGCATAGTGATATTACCAGTCGTGCAGTTATTGGAAGTGTAATTATATTTACTGGTTTAACAGTTTATACGATTTTAGCGATTTCTCCACAGTTGTTTAAATATTTTGGTGTAGCAGGAATCAAGGCGATTTCTCGAATTATGGGTTTTATCGTTATGGCTTTAGGTGTACAATATATTATTACAGGAATTACAGGTTTAGTAACGTATTTAGTTGCTTAAGTGAGAAAAATTATAAATCAGAACGCTTCGCTGTCAGTTGTCAGACCGTCTTTGGTTGGCAGAAAGATATACAATCATCATATTAATATGAATGCTTTGTGAAATCTGACAGCAAAGCGTTCTGATAGCCAAAAGGTGTTCTGACTTCTAATTTCTTTTTCTTAGTTTTGCAGAAAAATAAAGAAGATGATAACGTTTGAGTATTTGAATGATATTTTACCAGATTTGGGTTATGAGTTGCAACAGGATGATACAGAAGGAGTAACGGTGTTTTGGAAGAAAATCGACCATAATAATTATAAAGAAAAAATGGCTTTTACCGTTATTTTTATCACTTTAGATACTTACACAATTACGATTGAAGGAATGAACGAAATGCTTGTTCGTAGAGCAGTGGAGTCGGGAGCAATTGAGTTGGAAAGTTTACAAACTTTGGTGATGTTGCGAGATGTAATTTATGATACGACTTTAGATACTTCTATTAAAGATTTTGAAACGATTTTTAATTTCTTTGAAAAACAAATCGTTTTTATTCCAACTACAGATTTTGAAAGTGAGGAGTATGAATTGGCACTTAAAAATATTAGAATATTAGTAGATGCAGCGAATAGTACACCTTTAGGTTAAATTAGTAAGGAAGAAATCAAAAAAGCCTATTTCAAATTTTGAAATAGGCTTTTTTAGTTTAAACTTTTGGGGTATTATTTATAAATACTTTTACCAATTAATTATTCTCGTATCTCTTTAATTTTACGATTCCTAATCTTTGGAAGAAATGTCCAATTGAAACTCTTAAAACTCCAATTCCATATTTCATACTTCTACTAAAATTAATGGAAGAAGCCTCTTCAAAATATTTAGTTGGACAAGTTACTTCACCGATTCCAAAGTCAGCATAAATGATTTGAGATAACATTTCATTATCAAAGACAAAATCATCATCGTTTTGATTGAAATTGATACCTTCTAATACTTCTTTGCTAAAAGCTCGATAACCAGTATGATATTCAGACAATTTATGATTAACCAATAAGTTTTGAGAAAAAGTAAGAAATCTATTGGCGATATATTTATACATTGGCATTCCGCCTTTTAATGCACCATTTCCTAAAATTCGAGAACCCAAAACGACATCATATAAACCATTTCCAATGATAGAAACCATTGCAGGAATTAGCATTGGTGTATATTGATAATCTGGATGAAGCATGATGATTATATCGCCACCAAGTTCTAACGCTTTGTTATATAAAGACTTTTGATTTCCACCATAACCTTTATTGACATCATGTTTTATAATGTGTTTGATGCCTAATTTAGTACCAACTTCTATAGTGTTATCAGGACTCGCATCATCACAAAGTATAACTTCATCAACAATATCGAATGGAATTTCTTTATAGGTTTTTTCTAATGTAAGTGCTGCTTTGTAAGCAGGTAAAACCACGATGACTTTTTTATTATTAAACATCTAAAATAAATCAATATTATAAAATAGCTACAAACTTACTAAAAAGGATAACCAATGGCAATTACAAAATTTGGTTGTGTCCAGAAATTTTCTAAAAAGTAATGCTTACCTAATAAGTTTTTATCCGTTTCATAGGCAGTTCTAATTTTAAATCCTACATCCAAGCGAAAAACAAATAGGGAAAAATCTTTTCTAATTCCAAAACCTGAACCAATTGCAATTTGATTATAAAAGCTGTCAAATCGAAATTCACGATTTAAACTATCAGGATCCTCAAACAACCAAATATTTCCTGCATCTATAAAAAATGCACCATCTATATCCATATAACGATTCGCTAAAAAACGATATTCAGCATTCAATTCTAATTTTATATCACCAGTTTGAAAAGGCGTAACATCTTCAGGCGGTTCATATCCTCCTGGACCAACATCTCTAATTTGCCAAGCTCTAATACTGGCATTTCCTCCAGAGAAAAACTGTTTGACATAAGGTAATTCATTTGCATTCCCAAAAGCTTTTCCAAGTCCAAAATTGACTCTAAAAGCTAAGGCACTATTTTCGGAAAGTCGTTTCGTATAACTTCCTTGTACATCCAGTAATAAAAATTGAGAATAGGTGATGGAATCTCTAAAAAAATCAAAATTTTCATTAGGATTTATCATCGCATCTAATCCATAAAATGAATTACCAGCTGCTTCGGCATTTAATTGAAATTTATACGAACCACCATTGATATCAACTGGCGATTGATAAGTATAATTATAAGTAGAACCAATAATTAACTGTTCGTCATAACTTCGAATCAACAATAAATTATCCAAAAAAAGCAAATATTCTTCATCTATATCTGGTTGTAATAAATTAATGGAAATAGGATTGAAAGAATGTTTAGACCGTTTCTTTAGCCAATCATAACCTGCGGTAAATGAAAAAATATTCGTTAAAAAAGAATAGGGCGTTTCTTGAATATTCAACTCTCGACTAACAAAATTATATCCTAATGAAATTCTGCTTTGAGCACCATTTAAGATATTATCAGAGCGAATAATTGGTGATTTTAAATCTGTTTGTAAGGATACCGTTAAGGTGTTTAATAATCGTTGTCCTTCTATTAAATTTAGTTCTACTCCAGTTGTAGAATTTACAGAAAGTACTTCAGCACCTCGAAATATATTTTTATGTTTAAAACTTAAATTATTATAAATACCTAAATTATTAAAATTGTTAGAATTAGATATATTTCTTATTTGGTTTAACTCAAAATCAAGTCCAGCTTCCATTTTTGAAGCGGGATTCATATAAACATAAAAATCCATCAATTTTGGATTTTCAGGGTTTGGCTGGCTTTTAATTCTAATAAATCTATAAGCAGAAATACCTGCTAAATTTTTTCGAGTTTCTTCATATTTATTAGCAGAATATAAATCCCCTTTTTTGAAAGTGAAAGCATTTAATATAGGTTTTGCTTTTACCCAAAACTTATCATATTCTTTTGGTTTCATTAAGTAGAAACCATCAAAATCATCAACCGCCATAGTATCCAAACTACTATTAGTTAAAATTTCCGTTGGATTATATTGAGTAAATATATAAGTATTTCCGATTCTATATCGTTGATGAAAAGTAGAATCTGTTGGTGATTTTAAGATGACTTTTACATTTGTTTTTAGTAATGCTTGTGTACTGTCACCTTCAAAAAATATATAATTTGGATAAAAATAAGCGAATCCTATATTCTGTAATTGAGTCGAAATTCTATTTTTTTCATTATTAAAAACTGTTTTACTAATCGCTCCATCATTTTTTAATAAAGATTTATTTTTCAGAATTGGAAGATACTTTTTTAAAGTATCATCAGGAGATGAAAATTCTACTTTTCCAATTTTTAATAATTCTCCAATCTTAGCAGTATAAATGACTTGAACTGTTTTTTTCTTTTCATCTGGTATTGTATCAGCAATAACTACAGCATCAAAATATCCTTTATTATTAAGATAGAATTCCATAGTTTCGGTTGAATTCTCCATTAAGGTTCTATCATAATAAACTGGATTTTCAGCAAATTTATCAAGTACGAATTTTTGAACTTTACTGGTGTCCGCAAATTCTTTTTTGGTTAAGTTTTTCTGAATTGCATAATAGCTTAATAAGCGAATCTTAATTTTGAAAAAGTTTTTATTGGGTTTTTGCTTCGCAACTTTGGTTAATTCATATTCTAATGAAGTTTGTTCTTCATTTGATAAACCTTTTGTTTCTACATTTACTTCATTTTCAACAACTAATAATTCACCAGCTTCAATTTTTTTGGTAATATTACAGCTTGAACCAACAATTAATATCAAAATAAATAATAAAAACTTAGTTGGTTTTATTTTTATCTTTTTATCAATAATCAATTGACTATTAAGTAAGTAACTACTTAATAAGAAGCAACAACTGAATACAAAAAAAACAATATTATATATAAAATTAGTCATGTTATCTAAAGCAAAAATTAAATATATCAACTCATTAAAGTCTAAAAAATTTCGTCAGAAGTATAACAATTTTATCGCAGAAGGTGATAAAATTGTAAAAGAAATTATTGAATTAGCGATTAATAGTCATCAAAACGATTGGTTAGAAATTGAAGCAATATACGCAATACCCCAATGGATAATCGATAATGATTCTATATTGAAACCCTTCCAAAACTTATTAACGGAAGTGAGTTTTAATGAACTCAAAAAAATCTCTAACTTTCAAACGCCTAATCAGGTACTAATTGTTGTTAAACAATTTAATTATACTTTAAATTCTGATGTTATTAATTCTAATTTAACCTTATTATTAGACGAAATCCAAGATCCTGGTAATTTAGGAACTATCCTAAGAATTGCAGATTGGTTTGGAATTCCAAATGTGGTTGGTTCTATGAATTGTGCTGATTTCTATAATCCAAAAACCATTCAAGCTTCTATGGGAGCAGTTTTGAGAATTAAATATTACAAAAGAGATTTGATTCCTTTTATCAATGAATATTCTGCTATTCCTACTTATGGCGCTTTGCTTGGTGGCGAAAACCTTTTTCAAACTAAACTTTCTAAAAAGGCATTTATAGTGATTGGAAATGAAGGAAAAGGAATTTCTGAACCTGTTCAAAAGGTACTAAATCATAGTATTGAAATTCCATCAAATGGAGGTGCAGAATCTTTAAATGCAGCAGTCGCAACAGGAATTATTTGTGCAGCTTTCCGTAATCTTTGATTTATTATTGTTAATTATCACTCAAGATATCTGAAATAATTTATTTGATAAACTAATTGTCTAAATAGAAAAAAGTATTTTTAAACGAAATTAAAACCCAATTGGTAGCAAATTGCAAAGCAATTTTTCCCATTGAGTTTGTTCTTAACAGGAATGAATCAAATAATGTAAAGTTTAATAATTAATTGGATTTTCGTTTAAAATATCTCGATGTAAAGCACCAGGCAAAATCCTAAAAACTGGTATTTTGATATTATATTTCTTACAATTTTTTAATATTGCTTTATCTATTGCTTCATGCGAATATCTTGATGAGAAATGACTCAAAATCAATTTTTCTATTTTTATTGAAGCAATCATTTCCAT
>CAZEOC010000230.1:0-6606 GCA_964513525.1 uncultured Saprospiraceae bacterium
TTAAAAAATGCGAATTTAGAAGGCACTGATTTAACGAATGCTCATAAAAATGGAGCTGTTTTCTAATTCGTAAATTAATACAAATCACTTAAAGCCCCTTTTCTATTGAAAGAAATTAATAAATCAGTACCTAATAAATAAAACATCGTTTATTTTTGCTAAATACTTGGCTAAAACCAATTAGCTTTGTAAGCTTATAGCGCATCAAAAAAGTAAAAAAATTATGTTTGAACTACCACAAGAAGCCATATTTTTCTCCATAATCTCATTTATAGGTTTATTCTTCTTGCTATTAGGTTCATTCTTAGCATTTTATGAAGGAGAGGTAAACCTTTTTGGAAGTGACCTCGAAATTGATACTAATTTAGATTCTCCAAATACAGGTTTTGAAATAGATGATTTATCCCAACTTGATGTCGGAGATTTAATTCCAAGTTTCTTTTCTTTAAAAGTCTTTAGAATTATCTTGTTATGTTTTGGACTCGGAGGAAATTTAGGATTATATCTTGGATATAATTTTTTTGATAGTTGTCTTTTAGCTGTTTTAATTGCTTTTGGTTCGGGTTATTTGGTTTATCGTGGCTATACATTTATATATAGCAATACAATTTATAATTCTGATTCACCAAAAATGGTTGGTAGAATTGCGGATGTTATTTTAGAAATCCCTGAAAATGGATTAGGTCAAATAGTAGTTTTTGTTGTTGGGGAAAGATTTATTTTTAGAGCCAAGTCTATTGATGCTAAAATGATAAAAAATAATTCCAAAGTAGAAATCATCTCAAAAAGTAAAAATATTTATACCGTAAAATATCATAAAAGCTAAAAAATGGTATTATAAAAAATAATAATTTATAATTTTCTTAATACATTATTCCTTGATTTATTATCATTTTCATATTTAAAATATACTATTTTTTCAACTTTAATCACTAATTAGAAATTCTTGATTTTATTATTCAATATTTGTTAAGTGCTGATATTCAGAATTTTACATTTTGAATTGCTATTCTTTCAAATTTTACATATATTGTATTATAATTATTCACCTTCCAGTTTTATTTCAAATTTTCAATGTCACAAATTTAAGAATTAAAGAACAGTACGTATAATCTTTAATCTATATTTGAATTAACAATTTAAGAAAGGATATATTGAAAATGTCTTTTTAATAAAGCTTCGTCACATTAATATTGAGTATAACACTATAGAAATGAAGAACTGGTACATCACAATTATTTTATTATTAATTACATTAACAACTGTTAACGCACAGAATTGTATTTCTGGGGATTGTGCAAATGGTTACGGAACAATGATTTATTCAAATGGTCAAAAATTTACTGGCGAATTTGATAATGGTCTACGTCATGGTCAAGGTGTATTATTTATAAATGATACTCGAAAATATGTAGGCTCTTGGAAAAATGGAAGAAAACACGGTGAAGGTAGAATCTATCTTGATAAAAAGATTTTAGCTGCTGGAAACTGGAGTAATAATAAATTAATAAAATCTGCAACATTCCAGAATGGATGTATCAATGGCAATTGTCAAGATGGTTACAGCACTTACTTATTCAATGATGGAAAAAAGATAATTGGAGAATTTAGTAATGGTGTATTAAAAGGTCATTCAATTTGTTTTTATCCTGATGGTAGTAAATATGTTGGTGAGTGGAAATTTGATAATCGTAACGGTAGAGGCGTTTTATATAGTGAAAAATCAAATCAAAACGGTTTTTGGTTAGACGATGCTTTCGTAGGAATTGCAAAAGGTGCAGGAGATAAGGGTTGTTTAGCTGGAGATTGTGAAAATGGAAGAGGAAAATATGTTTATCCAGATAATACTTTTTATGAAGGAACTTTCAAAAATAAAAAAGCAGATGGATACGGTGTTTGCTACTTTGTAGATGGTGATATTTATGTAGGAGAATGGAAAGAACATACTTTTCACGGTCAAGGAACAATGTACTATAGTAATGGTATTAACATAACTGGTACTTGGGAAAAAGGAAATTACATCAAAAAGAGAGCAAGACCTCAAGCACAAAGAATGATGGATTTTGAAGAAAATCAGCAAATTCAACCTGAAAATGGTAAAGTTTGGGCTGTCTTAGTTGGTATCGCAAGATATACACACATGAGAAGTTTGAAATACACTGATGACGATGCTTATCGTTTACACGCCTTTTTCAAAAGTCCAGAAGGTGGAGCGATTGCTGATGAACAAGTTCGTTTATTAATTGATGAGGATGCTACAAAGAAATCAATTGAATCAACTTTAGCTTCTATTGCTGAAAAAGCAGGAAAAGATGATGTTATTATTTTCTATTTCTCAGGACATGGATTACAAGGTTCTTTCTTACCTCATGATTATGATGGTGCTCAGAATGTTGTTAATCATGAAGATATCAAAGCAATATTAGAAAGTAGTAAAGCAAAAGGTAAAATGGTAATTGCTGATGCTTGTCACTCTGGAAGCTTTGGTGCAAAAGGTGAAACTTATGGCGATATCATGAATACTTACTATTCTGCTTTCAGTAAAAGTAAAGGTGGCTTTGTATTAATGTTATCTTCTAAAGCGGAAGAAACATCAATCGAAAGTAACGGATTACGTCAAGGCATTTTCAGTCATTTCTTCATTAAAGGTTTAAAAGGTTCTGCGAATTTCAATAAAGATGAAATTGTAACTGTTGATGAGTTATTCAAATATGTTCATAATAATGTACGATTTTACACAAATAAATATCAAACTCCAGTAATACTGGGAGATTTTGATGGAAAAATGCCAATGTCAGTAATTAGGAAATAGGGTTTTATAAAATTACATATTAAATGCAAGAGCCAATTCAATTTAGTTTGAATTGGCTTTTTTTGTTTTAATAATAATAACTTACCATTCTAAATTGATAAATTATTATTTTATCATTCCTTACCTTTACCTTTATAGAATCTGATTATTACAATCTCAAAATAAATAAAGTAAAATGCAAAATACCTTTCTTGGAAACATTTTCCGTCAAAAATATTGGTTAGAATCTATTGATAATAGCCAATTAATCATCTTTAGAATTGTATTCGGCTTAGTAGTCGCAGCGGATGCTTTTGGTGGAATGGCAACTAAATGGACTTATAGAGCATTCATTGAACCTGAATTTACATTTAATTTTATTGGAATGGATTTCTTACAAGTTTTTGTAGGGGAACAAATGTATATCATTTACACTATTTTCGGGATTTGTGGTTTATTAATCACTTTCGGAGCCTATTATAGAACTGCAGCATTTGGAGCAGCAATCACTTGGACGATTATTTATTTTGCACAAAAGACGAATTATAATAATCATTATTATTTACTAATGATTTTATGTTGGATAATGGCTTTCATGCCTGCAAATCGATATTTTTCTTATGATGTAAAACGAAAACCAGAAATTAAATCTATAAGTACACCTCGTTGGTCAATTTTGATTTTTGTTGTTTTGCTATTAATCGTGTACACATATGCGAGTATCGCTAAAATATATCCAGGTTGGTTAGCAGGTGAACCGATGGAAATATGGTTTGGAAGTAAGAAAAATTATCCAATAATTGGTGAATTTATCCAAAATGATAATTTACAATATCTTGTTGCAGTTGGTGGAATTCTATTTGATTTATTAATTATTCCAATGCTACTTTGGAAACCGACTCGATGGTTAGGTGTTGCCGCTTCTTTTGTATTTCATATTTTCAATTCTATCGTATTTCAAATTGGTACATTTCCGTATTTAATGTTGGGAAGTATGGTGCTTTTCTTTGAAGCAGAGCAAGTTCGTAGCGTTTTCTTTAAATCAAAACCTATCTTTCAGCCTCAACATGAAATATCAAATCAAAATACAAACCGTAATAAAATAATCTTAGGAGCAATTTCAATATTTTTCACTTTTCAACTTTTGTTACCACTGCGTCATCATCTTTTCACAGGTGATGTTCTATGGAATGAAGAAGGACATCGTTATGCTTGGCGAATGATGTTGAGAGCGAAAACAGGTAGAGTTTCTTTTAAAGTTATTAATAATGATACTGGAGTAGAGTTCAGAGTAAACCCAACAGAATACACCACAGCTAAACAAGCATGGTCGATGGCAATTCATCCAGATATGTTATGGCAATTTGTGCAAATTCTAAAAAAGGACTATGCTCAAAAAGGGATGACAAATATCTCTATTTACGCTAACTGTAAAGTCAAAATCAATAAAAGTCCTTATCATACTTTTATTGACCCAGATTACGATTTAGTGAATGCAAAATGGCATCGTTTCAAACATAAAGAATGGATTCTACCTGAACCAGAGGAATAAATTTTTGAATTATGAATTTATTAAGGTTGTATAAATATATCTTATATCAAGAATATCGAAGCAATCATTAGAATAAAGTCTATTAATAATAACATCAAAAAAATTACTGCCAATACATAATATCAATATGAATCAATTAGATAATACATCTTTTCGAAAAAAGGCTCATGAATTAGTAGATTGGATTGCTGATTTTGTTGAGAATGTGGAAGAATTACCAGTTAAATCACAAGTAAAACCGAAAGAGATTTATCGTCAATTGCCAGAAAATCCGCCATTGAAAAGTGAATCTATGGAAGCGATTTTTGAAGATTTCAAGCAGATAATTTTGCCTGGAATTACTCATTGGCAAAGTCCAAACTTCTTTGCTTATTTCCCAGCAAATTCCAGTTATGCTTCACTTTTAGCAGAGATGCTCATGTCAGCTTTAGGTGCTCAATGTATGGTTTGGGAAACTTCTCCAGCAGCTGCTGAATTAGAAGAGAAAGTAATGAACTGGTTTAAATCAATGATGAATTTACCTCAAAATTGGCAAGGTGTAATTCAAGATACTGCTTCTACTGCAACGCTCTGCGCAATTTTAACTGCCAGAGAAAAATTCACTAATTATCAAATTAATAAAAATGGATTTGAAGGGTTTACAGGTTTTAGAATTTATTGTTCTGTACAGACACATTCCTCAATTGATAAAGCTGTAAAAATTGCTGGAATTGGTGCTAAGAATTTAGTAAAAATTGCAGTCAATGACGACTTATCAATTAATATTGATGCACTCGAATCAGCAATTCAAACTGATTTACAAAATGGGCTAAAACCGCTTTGTCTTATTGCTACTCTTGGAACGACAAGTACAACTGCAATTGATAATATTAATGATTTAGGAAAAATTGCAGAACAATATAATTTATGGTTCCATATTGATGCTGCTTATGCTGGTTCAGCTTTGATTTTACCTGAATTTCAACATTGGATAAAAGGAATTGAGACCGCAGATAGTTTTGTTTTTAATCCGCATAAATGGTTATTTACTAATTTTGATTGTTCCGCTTATTTTGTAAAAGACGCAGATGCTTTAGTGAATACTTTTACTATTCTACCAGAATATTTAAAAACCCAAACTCGTGGTCAAGTGAACGATTACAGAGATTGGGGCGTTCCTTTGGGAAGACGGTTTAGAGCATTGAAATTATGGTTTGTAATTCGAAATTTTGGTGTAGAAGGTTTACAAGAAAAATTGCGTTTTCATATTGAATTAGCAAAATCATTAGAACAAAAAATTGCAGCAACTCCAAATTTTGAGATTCTATTTCCTCGTACTTTGAATGGTGTTTTCTTTAGGTATAAACCTCAAGGAATCGAAGATTTAGCAGAATTAAATCAACTAAATGAGCGACTTCTATTAGACTTGAATAATGAAGGGAAATTATATTTAACACAGACTAAAATCAATGGTGTTTATTTAATTAGAATGATAGTTGCACAAACTAATGTTGAAAAAAGACATGTCGATGCTGCTTGGGAACATATCGTTCGAACAGTAAGTTGAAATTCTTACGGAGACAAGAAATACGATTAATATGATTTACGCATTGGATACTTATTATTATGAAAATCAAGCAAAAACAGTTTGTATTGGTTTTAAAAATTGGGAAGCAGAAACGGAAAATATAATTTACGAAAGTACATTTACAGAAATTGGTGATTATGAAAGTGGTTCATTTTTCAAAAGAGAATTACCTTGTGTTTTGGATAATTTACAACAAATTCAATTAACAAAAGATGATGTAATTATAGTTGATGGTTATGTTATCCTAAATGACGATGGAAAATTAGGATTAGGTGGCTATTTGCATAAAGAATTAGGGAAAGAAATTCCAATTATTGGTGTAGCTAAAAACTTGTTTAAAGAACCTAATCAAGCGAGAATTTCAATATTACGAGGAGAAAGTACGAAACCTTTATATATTACTTCTTTAGGAATAACAGTAGAAAAAGCTGCTGAAAACATCAAAAAAATGCATGGTGATTTCAGAATTCCAACTTTATTGAAAAAAGTAGATATGTTGGGTAGAATAGAATAATTTTTAAAAATTAAGATACAAACAGGCGAGTCAATCGCCTGTTTGTATTATCAATTGGTAATTCTTCCTTAAGAATTTAGAAGTCAGACCGCTTTGCTATCAGACCATCTTCGACTAACAGAAAATCCACTCCAAACCGTCTGTCTTTTGATAGTAAAACGGTCTCATATCTGACTTCTGAA
>CAZEOC010000231.1:0-6582 GCA_964513525.1 uncultured Saprospiraceae bacterium
TTTAGAGCCTTACCTATTCAAATACCCAATTTAACATAATATATATTATGCGAAGTAACGAGCGGGTTAAGTATGTGTGTTTGCCCGTAATGGATGAACAGCTAAAGTATTCAGTATTACCATCTAAAGCCTACGGTTTCCTTCTATTCTAAAGGAATCAGTTAGTCGTGGCATATTTACGATTTTGAAGACTTTAGCTGGTCGTTCATTGGCAAGCTGGCAAAAACTGTACGTTACACTCAATTTTGAACACGCTTAAAGTACGTAAATGCCAATAAAACGCCTTTTATGTCATTTATATCAACATTAACAACAATTTATGTCAATAAATTATCATATTTGAAAAAGCAGACTACACTTTAGTCAACTTACATACGTCAGGGGGTATTCACTACTTCTATCATGGCTGATAAAAAAACTGTCTCCCGTAAAGTGCTCTTAATTGAGGATGATGAGATTGATCGTCAGGCGATTATGCGATCTCTGTCTCGTAGCTCCACACCTCACGAATGTGACCATATAGGACGGATAAGTGAACTCGGCAGCTCTTTCGGATTAAATGGCTACGATATTATCCTGACAGATATGAACTTACCTGACTCTTCTGGTCTAGATACCGTAGCGAGCTTGTTAAGTGTGACAACCCAAACGCCTATTGTCGTTATGTCCGGTATAGATGACGAGATTATTGCCCTTGAGTCAGTTCATGCTGGTGCACAAGATTTCCTTTCTAAGCAATACATTGGTGATACCAATCTAATTACACGCACCATCAGTCACGCAATAGAGCGTCACCAACTGAAATTAGGCATTGAAAAAAACAGAAAGCGCGAGCATTTTCTTGCGCATTATGACCAGTGTACCACCCTGCCCAACCGCGTATTATTCCTTGATAGATTACAGCAGTCTGTTACACATGGGCAACGAGAGAAAGAATCTTTTGCAGTTTGTTTCTTAGATTTAGATCGATTTAAAGATATAAATGATTCAATTGGCCATGCTGCTGGTGACGAGGTACTGCGTTGTGTTAGTCAACGAATGAAAGACATTCTCCGTGAAAGCGACACCATTGCCCGATTTGGTGGTGATGAGTTTGTCATCATTTTACAAAAAACTTCTGAGATAGCACACCTAAAAAACGTAACGAGAAAATTAATTGAAGCAGTCAATAAACCTATTCCCTTTGGGCATCATGAATGCTCAGTTGGTGCAAGTATTGGCATCGCTTGCTATCCTAAGCACGCAGAAACATCTGAACAGATACTCAAGTACGCCGACATGGCTATGTATGAAGCGAAAAGAAATGGGCGTAATCAAATGGAGATATTTTCCGATAGATTATTGGAAAATATAAACCTTGAACATAACCAAGAGAACAAATTAAAAGAAGCACTTAAAGATCCTAATGCCCATTTTTCATTGTCATATCAACCTCGAGTCAGTTTAAAAGATGGAAGCATCCACTCTGTAGAGGCATTAGTTCGATGGCATCACCCTGACAAAGGCCAAATTTCAGCTGACGCTTTTGTTCCTTTTGCAGAAAATCTTGAAGTCATTGAGACAATTGATAAATGGGTTATTGAAACAGCCTGTAAACAATTAATTAAATGGCAAGAAATTGATCCTACTATCCGTATAGGCGTGAACATATCAGGCCGCTCTTTTAATCGCGACGATTTCACAACTGAAGTAATCGAATGTTTATTGAATAAATATAATGTGGATGGGAAAAGTTTTGAAATAGATGTCACTGAAGGCATATTGTTAAAAAACACACACAAAACATATCATCAATTAATGGCTTTAAAGAAGCTAGGTGTCACTATTGCAATCGACGATTTTGGCACTGGTTTCTCTTCACTTCACCATATAAACCAACTACCTATTGATACATTAAAAATAGATGGGAGTTTTATGTGCGACATCAACAGCCCTAATAGTGAAAAAATGGTACTAAAAGCGATTGTTGCACTGGGCAAAGCATTAGAATTACAAGTAGTAGCAAAGTGTATTGAAACAGAAGAGCAAAAATTCTATTTGCAAAATTTAGTTTGTAATGAAGGGCAAGGATTCTTATGGGGAAAACCAGAAAAAAATTGGATGCCTGCGGTGCCTACTGTTAGTGAAACAATGAAATTAAATTCAAACAAACAGAACTTAGGTTAACAAACTTCGCAGCTAAACCTTTAGTTATATCAGTAATAGCAACGGCAATATAAAATTTTCACTAGTCAATTGAATATAACTTAGCAATAAAATTTATTCAGTCAGTATTGATTTATAAAAATCATATTATCCACACTTAAATTAAGAATTAATGATGCAGGTTTTTTATTGTGCATCGTATCTATATAAGTAACTTTTACAAGAGGTTTATTATGAAAATAAATTTTTTGGCACGTTTAGTCAGCATATTTAGTGTTATTGGATTAATGTACTCCACACCAGTTTTCTCATCACCTACTGAAAAGGTGCTATATCTTTATCACGATGCTGATTGGTCAAATCATATTGAATCGGCACAATCTATCTGGCGAGGAGTAGAAACGGCCCTTAATGAAGTGAATCATCAGACACAAGGTTATCAAATTAAAATTATTAAAAAAGATCATAGCGGTAATGTTGTTCTTAGCCGTAAAAATATGATGGACTTTATGAAGGATGATCAAGCTTTAGCGATTATCTCAGGAATTCACTCCCCTCCTCTAATCAAATATCGACAATTTATTAACGAAAACAAATTACTGACTTTGGTACCTTGGGCTGCTGGCGGTCCTATAACACGCCATCCATCGACTGAAAACTGGGTGTTTCGAGTGTCAGTAGATGATACAAAAGCGGGAGAAGTATTAGTTAACTTTGCTTTAAGTGATAAAGGCTGCAAAAAACCTCATTTACTTCTTGAAAATACGCCATGGGGGAATTCCAACTTAAAAAGCATGTCTCGCGCTCTTAAGAAAAATGGACAACCCTCAGCGCAAGCAACTCGTTTTGATTGGAATATGAAAAGCTACACTGCTAGCAGCAAGCTACAAGATATCATTGATCAAGGCGCTGACTGTATATTACTTGTTGCTAACGCCCTTGAAGGCGCAGAAATAGCCACAGCAATGACATCTATACCTATTAAAAAGCGCCTTCCTATTATCAGCCATTGGGGTATTACAGCAGGGACATTTCACAATACAGTTAATAGTGAGATGCGAAAGGATATTGATCTTAGTTTCATTCAGTCATGTTTCTCATTTATGCAAACACCCTTGTCTAATAACGGCAAAAAAGTATTTGCTCAAGCGAAAAAATTATTTCCCAATACCATCAAAGAACCTATTGATATCCGTTCTCCTGTGGGGTTTATTCACGGTTATGACCTGACGTTATTGCTCCTTGAAGCACTGAAGCAAGTGAATTTAACAGACGATATGCTGAAAAATCGTAATGCGATTCGTTTATCGCTAGAAAATATTAAACGGCCTATTCAAGGGCTTGTTAAAACTTATCAACAGCCCTTTAGTATTTTTACAGAGTCTAATAAAGATGCTCATGAAGCCTTGGGTGTTAACGATTATTGTATGGCAAATTACGGCCCTAATGATGAAATCTTTCTTTTAACTTCACGTTAATATCTTTACGTTAATACCTTCACGTTAATATCTTCACGTAATAAAGAGTAACCATCAACAATGACACAGATTATTCCAAGTCAGAATGAAAATAAGCGCTCTATCGTGACGTTGTTTATCGGCTTCATGATAATGACAACTGTGCTTTTTGTTGGTATGACTTTGGCTATACTTATTCCTAAGCTTGATAAAACCTTTGATGATATGCGGAGTGAAGCGGATAAGACAACTACTCAAGTATTTGCAGGCCAATTACACCAATATATTCACGATAGAGAATTAGCGCTTAATGACATAGCTACGAATGCGTTAGTCACGAATACGATTCTTCTTGATAATGGTAAAAATGCTACCTTTCGAGATTTTATAAACAATACGACTTTATTAGGTGAAGACCCGTTATTAACCGTTGTTAACGTTATAGGAGAAGTTTTATATACAGAAGAAGATGATGCACTTATAAAAAACAGCTATCAATGGGCGTTACCATTGCTAAACGATCAATCACTTAGTAACCCTGTCAATACGGCCCTATTAACGATAGCCAGTACTACTCCACCTCAATTTAAGATAGCAGTACCGATTCTATATGGACAACGTGCGCAAGGTATCCTTATCGCTCGCATTACGGCTGACCCAGATGAGTTATTTAAAGAAGATGGTAAATTTGATGCTAACTCTGGCATAGCTTACGAAAAGAATAATCAGCGTATAGCCTCTAGCATTAATAACTTTAATATCATACATAAAGAGCTTGTCAACATTGATCGCTATGGATTAGCTTTTTCATATATTAGTGATCGCACTCCAGTCATAGAAAAAAAGAAAGCAATCACAGATAGCTTTCTTTTAACGACATTATTTGGATCATTAGTTTTACTCACCACCTTATACTTATTTGGTAAACGTATCATCGTTAAGCCTTTTGAAGCGTTGGCTGCATCAGAGGCATCTATTGCTTCAGCTGTTGAAGGTATATCGCATATAGATACCTATGGTTGTTATATCACACTAAACCAAGCTTACGCGGGTGCAGCAGGCTATACCCCTAATGAACTAGAAGGGCAACCATGGACAAAGACAGTCTACCCAGAGGATTTAGCAAGCCTTGAAGTTGCTTATCAAAAAATGATTGATGACGGAAAAGTGACAGCAGAAGCGCGAGGAATAAAAAAAGACGGCACTATTTTTTACAAGCGTGTCACTATGATTAGTCGATATAACAATGAAGGTATATTTATTGGCCATGATTGTTTTATGCAAGACATATCAGCGCAAAAACATACTGAAGAGAAAATTCGCAAACAACAACAAGACCTACAATTAATTTTCGATAATGTTCCCGTAAAGATTTGGTATAAAGATGATAAAAATCGTATCCTTCGCCTCAACAAGAATGCAGCCACATCAATGGGCGGAACCGTTGAAGATTTTGAAGGTAAAGATACTTATGATCTCTTTCCTGATATGGCCAAAAAGTATCATGAAGATGATTTATCCGTTATTCAATCAGAAAAACCTTTACTTAACATTATTGAAGAATACACCCCGATACATGGCCCAAGGGGCTGGGTGAGCACTGACAAAATACCCCATACCGACCCTGTATCGGAGGAATCATTTTTATTCGTTTGCTCACAAGATATCACCTCTCTTAAAAACGTTGAGATGGAAAAGAATCAGCTCATAGAAAAACTATCGCACACTAATAAAGAATTAGAACAATTTGCCTATATCGCTTCTCATGATTTAAAAGCACCACTACGTGGAATTGAGCAATTGGCTGGATGGATTGAAGATGATTGTTCAGCTGTATTACCTGAGCAATCTCTTAATCACTTAAATTTAATGAAAAATCGAGTGAAGCGAATGGGGAATTTATTGGATGACTTGCTTGCCTATTCTCATGTAAACCGCATCGATCTTTCACAAGAAAACATCAATATTAAAGACCTACTCAGTAACTTAGTGGACTTACATATACAGCCCGCAGGCTTTAAGCATGAATTAAAAGTACCGAATGGGACTATTTTAATTGCGCGCAAACCTTTTGAAATAGTTATTCGAAATCTTCTTGATAACGCTGTCAAACATCATCATCAAGGTAATGGCACTATCACTATAGAATACAATAGCTCTAACCATGCCCATTATATTAACGTTACTGACGATGGACCCGGAATCGCTCCTGAGTTGCATGAAAAAGTATTTAAGATGTTTCAAACGTTACAACCTCGAGATAAAACAGAAGGTAGCGGTATGGGGTTAGCTATTATTAGTAAAATTTTAAAGCGCTATGATGGGAGTATCACTATTGACTCTGATGGCAATAGCGGAACAACTTTTAAAATAGAATGGCCACACAATCAAATAAAGCAAGAGGGTTAACATGTCTACACCAGATGATATTATATTATTATTAGTAGAAGATGATGATATTGATGCAGAGGGTATTGAGCGAGCTTTTGCTGCCAATAAAATTGCCAACCTCATTGTGCGCGCTAACGATGGCTTGGAGGCTCTAGAGTTATTAGATACCGAATCATTTAAGCAGCCGTATGTAATATTATTAGATTTAAATATGCCACGTATGGGTGGTATAGACTTTCTAAAAAAATTAAGGCAACACCCTGTCCATAGCAATGCAGTGGTGTTTGTATTGACAACTTCTAGTGCAGATAAAGATATTGTTGCAACTTATGAAGAGCATATTTCTGGTTATTTTATTAAGAACGAAATGGGCTCTAACTTTTTTGATGTGGCTAAGTTATTTGATGGTTATTGGAAGATGGTAAAACTACCAGAGACAAGCAGCTAGGACTATCAGAGGAAAGCCGATATATTTTAACCGGAAAAATTAAGCAACAATCCTTATTGCTTATTGTTGATTTTTTTCTTACTCAAGGAACTTAACGCTACAAGCTCACTAATGATGTAACTCTCGTTAAAGATCTTGCCC
>CAZEOC010000232.1:0-6581 GCA_964513525.1 uncultured Saprospiraceae bacterium
TCTCTGATGGTTCAGGAAGTTCAAATTATCAAGATAATGCAAACTGTTCATGGTTGATTCAGCCATCAGGAGCAAATCAAATTACTTTAAATTTCAATAGTTTTGATACGGAAACTGGCTATGATTCTGTAAAAGTATATGATGGAATTAATGCAAATGCACCATTATTATTAGAATGGACAGGTCAAGCGATTCCGAATGCTGTTACTTCTACTGGTGGAGCAATGTTTGTAAGATTTAGTTCAGATGCTTCACAAACAGCACAAGGTTGGGAAGCAACATATACTTCTTCTGGTGCTGCATTCTGTAATGGAGGACAAACTTTAACGACACAAACTGGGTCTTTCTCAGATGGTTCTGGAGCGAATAATTATGCAAATAATGCTTTTTGTTATTGGAATATTGCGCCAGCAGGAGCAACTTCGATTTCATTAGATTTTACTGCTTTTGATACAGAAACTGGTTATGATGGAGTTGTTGTTTATGACGGAGAAACTGTAAATGATCCTGTAATATTAAATTGGTCAGGAAATACTTTACCATCTACTATTAATTCTTCTACAGGTAAAATGTTAGTCGTTTTTACATCTGATGCATCTACAACAGCTGGTGGATTTGATGCAAACTATACAATCTCAGGTGGAAACACTTATTGTAGTACATCAACTACAACAGCAACAGACGATTTTACAACAATTACAGATGGTTCAGGTGCAAGTGATTATTATAATAATACACTTTGTTCTTGGTTGATTCAGCCACCAAATGCAACTGGTGTTGATTTATATTTTACAGCCTTTGATTTAGAAAATGCTTCTGCTGATGGTTTATCTATTTATGATGCTGTAGAAATTTATGATGGTGTTGATGATTCTGCACCACTTTTAGCAACTTATTTTGGTAGTAATATTCCACCAGTAACTTCTTCTACAGGTGGCTCAATGTTTATCAAATTCTATTCAGATGCAAGTGTAACTCGCTCTGGTTGGGAAGCTTATTTTGTTACACAAACACAAGGATATTGTCAAGGTAATACTATTGAAAGTAATGCTTCTGGAACAATTACAGATGGTTCAGGAACAGACAACTATGGAAATGGTGCTGAATGTAGCTGGTCATTACAAGCACCTGTAAACAGTTATGTGTATTTGACATTCACAGAATTTAATACAGAAGCTAATTTTGATTTTGTATTAGTTTATGATGGTGCTGATGATTCTGCTCCATTGATTGGAAGTTATTCAGGTACTTCTATTCCTTCACAAATTGCTTCTACTGGACAAGATTTATTTGTAGCTTTTGTTTCTGATGAATCGATTACAGAAGGTGGATTCTCAGCTAATTATACGACTTATCTTGCAAATACTGATGGAGTTATTGGCGATTATGATTTATCTATTTATCCAAATCCATTTACAAATCAATTAACAATTGAGTTTGATTTAGAAAAATCAGAAAATGTTAATGTAGAGTTATATGATATAACAGGTAGAAATTTACGACAAGAAAATTTAGGTCAATTACCAAGTGGTAAAAATCAACAGTTTATTAATACAGACGATTTGCCAAAAGGAACTTATATTTTGAAATTACAAATTGGAGAACAAGTAATTAACCAAAAAGTAGTTAAAACAAAGTAAGTTTATATTAGGTTATTTTAATACAAAAGTGAAGTGTCAAATTTTATTTGATGCTTCACTTTTTTTGTTTTTAATTTTAACAGTTGTCTTATTAAACCCGCAATTTTTTTGATTAATAATTAGAAGAAAAACACTTTTTTAATCTTATAAGTTTCCCTCTTTTAGAAGGATTGTTGCTGTCGAAAAGTATAAAAATCAGGTTAGTAGGCTTGTCGTTTTTTTTATTATAAGTGATTGTAAATTAAATAGTTATAAAGAGTTGAAAAAATAAAATCATTAAAAGGGTGTGACTTTTTTATAAGTTTAAGTCAAAAAGTCGATTTGTAATTTAAATGAAGATTTCTCCAAATTATAGAATAGGAATATTGTAAATGAGCCTTACATAATAATAGAAAAAACGACCTAATGAATTCAATAAATAAAGAAATTAAAAGTGCGATTATTATTGAAAAAAATCAAGAGATTAATAGTTTTTTAAAAACAACTATCTCGTTAATCGGATTTGATGATATTAGAATAGAGGAGTCTTTTGATTTTAATATTACTCAACTTGATAATATTTCTATTTTTACTAATATCAACCAATTAGCTGAAGTTTCAAAATGGTTAGAGGAACAAGGTCTGAATAAAGTACAAACTATTTTATATCAAACAGAAAATAATCAAGTTACTAACTTTTGGAATAATGGTGTAATAAAAAATAGTAATTTTCAATTAGATGAAATTTCAGATAATATATACATTAGAACAAGAGGCAAATTAGAAAAAATTTGTAAAAAGGATATTCTTTATGTCGAATCAGACAAAAAATATTGTACGATTATTACGACACAAAAAAAATATGTAATTCGAACAGCACTAAAAAGTATTGATAGTCAATTAAAAGATAAAAACTTTATTAGAGTACATAGAAGCTTTTTAATTAATCAGGAATATATTCAATACATTGATACTCAAAACCTTAATATTGAAATTGGCGCTAAGAAAATTGCAATTGGAAGACGTTATCAAGAAGAGTTATTCAAGCAGTTAATGATTTTACATTAATACAAATTAAAAAATATTCTATATAGGTCAGAAGCAGCTATAAACAAGGTTTATAGCTGCTTTTTTATTACAAAAATCATACATTTTTTTACTTAAATTAGCGCCCTAAATGCAAAAGATTACCATGATATTTCTCTTTTGCTACTTCTAATAATAAAATTAACATAAGTTATGATAACAGCCGTTGTCCTCACGTTCATAATCGGTTATTTAGTAATCGTATTCGAGCATCCTTTACACTTAGATAAGACAGTTCCAGCACTTTTAATGGGCGCCTTTTGTTGGGCTTTTGTTTCCTTAGGACATTTAGATATTATTGACCATCATCATCATTTAATATCGTACAATCCAGATAATAATGAAGCTTGGGAAGGTGTACTTTTACATCACATTGGAAAAGTAGCTGAGATTTTAATATTTCTAATTGGTGCGATGACAATTGTCGAATTAATTGATTTACACCAAGGTTTTGCTGTTATTACAAATAGAATAAAAACGACGAGTAAATTTAAAATGCTTGCAATGATTTGTGTATTAGCATTTTTTCTTTCCGCAACGCTTGATAATTTAGCAGCAACAATCGTATTAGTTTCATTATTACGTCGTTTAGTACCAGATAAAGAAGAAAGAATATGGTTTGTAAGTATGGCTGTAATTGCTGCAAATGCTGGTGGAGCTTGGTCTCCGATTGGTGATGTAACAACTACGATGCTTTGGATTGGTAAGAAAGTTTCTACTGTTGGATTAATTTCACATTTAGTTATACCATCTATTGTTTGTATCGCTATTCCACTTTTGATTGCGTCGCAATTAAAACCATTCAAAGGAAATATAACATTAGCAAAACAGGATTTAAAAGAAGGATTAGAAACAGAAAAAGTCTTAGGAAGTAAACGTATGTTAGCTTTTGGAATTGGCGGTTTGGTCTTCGTACCTATCTTCAAAACAGTAACACATTTACCTCCTTATATTGGGATGATGTTAGCACTTGGAGTTGTATGGTTAGTATCTGAATATATTCATCCTCATGAAGATTTTGATAAGAATAAAAAATACTCTGCACACAATGCATTATCTCGTATTGAGATGTCAAGTATCTTATTTTTCTTAGGAATTTTAGTAGCCGTAGCAGCATTAGAATCTATTGCAGTTACAAATGTTGATGGGAAAGAAGTTGGTTTATTACGTTCTTTAGCAGATCAGTTACAAGCTGCTGTACCTAATCAAAACTTAGTAATTATCTTATTAGGTGTATTATCTGCAATTATTGATAATGTTCCTTTAGTGGCAGCATCAATGGGAATGTACACTTTTGAAATGGATGATACGTTGTGGCACTTTATCGCTTACTCTGCAGGTACTGGTGGAAGTATGTTGATTATTGGGTCGGCAGCAGGAGTTGCAGCAATGGGAATGGAGAAAATTGATTTCATTTGGTATTTGAAAAATATAACTTGGTTAGCCGCAATTGGTTTTATCGGTGGTGCATTAACTTTTATTGCAATGCAATCTATATTTTAGAATCTCCTGAGTATAAAATAGTTTAAAATAAAAGAGCCAACCAATTGTTAATTGGTTGGCTCTTTTGTTTTTATTACTATAATTGAAGTTATCAATCATATTTTTTAAACAGGGTTTAAAATAATATTCCTCCTTGATAGATTTCAACTAAATCTTGTGCTACTTTTTCCCATGTAAATACGGTTTCAATCATTTTTCTGGCATTCTTACCTTTTATATTGATATCCTTATTATAAAAATCTTTTTCTGCGGCTGCTAACATTTTACAGATTTCGTCTACCGTATTCGGATTATAAGGATAACCTGCATTAGCAGCTCTTAAATAGTCATTTGCATTTGTTTCTTCACTACATAAACAAGGTAAAGACATTGCTGCAGCTTCTAAAACTGCTGTCGGGAAGCCTTCCATTCTTGAGGTATGAACAAAAACATCAAAATTAGCTAAATAGGCAAATTTTTCATCTCCGAATTTTGCACCATGAAAGGTTAATTTTTTTGAAATACCTAACTTCTTAGCTTGTGCTTTTAAGTCAGCCATATCATCACCATTTCCAACGAACTCTAAAGTGCCTTTTCCACCATTATTAATAAAAATTGCAAAGGCGTCAATTAGTAAATCTAAACCTTTATGATTCTTGTCTAATCGACCTAAAAAGCCAAAAATAGGTGACTTTCTAAGTGCTTTATTAAAATTAATAACAGGAATTTGAGATAAATTCTGTCCATTAGGAATCATAACTGTATTGGACAAACCTGGTAATAAATTAGCAACATTTTTGACTTCAGATTTTCCTAAAAGATGGACTGCCTTTGCATTTTTCAATATTGTTTTTTCAACAAAATTGAAATAGTATTTTTTAGTTAAGGCATTGCGTAACATTGCCGCTGGACCTAATGAACCATGTGAAGTATACACATAATCAATTCCATGAATGGTCAATAATTTAGAAATATGATAAAATTCTTTGATAAAAGAACCATGCATATGTATCACCGTATCTTTGGGCAAAGTAGCAATAGCATCAATAATACTATCATGAATTTTTACATAACTTTTTATAGCTTGAAATAATACCGTTTTATAATTTCTTGGAGGATAATTTTTTTTCAAACTTCCTGTAATTCCCCACAGTGTTACATCATAGCCTAATGTAGTTTGTGTTGTAGCTAAATTATGAGCGACTTTATTGACGCCGTTCATACGCTCAGGATTTGCTTTACCAAGTACCAGGTGAATTATCTTCATGTGAATTATTAAATGTTATATTATTTTACAAACCAATTTACATTTTTTATTTTAATTTGTAAAATTTTTATTGACTGTAGCGAAAGATGGTGTTAAAGTGACTTGCTTAATAATATACTATATAGACGAATATCTTTAAAAAATCACAAACCAGTTTTTGAAGAAACCCTAAAGTAGGTAGATTTTTTATTAATAAATAAATCAAATCTTTTTAGATATTAGGATTGTTTAATTTACTTTGTAGGGGAGGAGTTAGAGGTAAGATTAGTTTGTAATTAGAATTATCCAAATAACTTTTTAAACTTGTAAATTCAATAGATTAGGTCAAATTATAAATAAAGTTAAAGTGATTTAATTTTAGATTTTGATTTTTTAAAAAAATCGTATGGAAAAAGTATATTTTGAAGATTTAGGGCGAATTTCTTATGACAAAGCTTGGGAATATCAACAAGTGAAGTTAAAAGATGTAGTTGATAGAAAATTAAATAATCGAGATTTACCGGAAGCCGAAAAAGCGGAACAGAAGCACTATTTATTATTTTGTGAACATAATCCAGTTTATACACTTGGCAGAAGTGGTGATTTTAGTAATCTATTGTTAAACGAAAAAGGTTTGGAAGAACATGGAATTGAGTTCTTTAAAATTAATAGAGGTGGCGATATAACTTATCACGGTTTAGGTCAAATTGTTGGTTATCCAATTTTTGATATGGATTGTTTTTTTACGGATATTCATAAGTATGTTCGTTTTTTAGAAGAAGTAATTATCAGAACAATAGCCGAATATGGTTTAGAAGGCAAAAGGATTGATGGTTCAACTGGAGTTTGGTTAGTAGATGAAAAAAGTTCTAAACCTCGTAAGATTTGTGCGATTGGAATTCATTTAAGTCGTTGGGTAACGATGCATGGTTTTGCTTTTAATGTAAATACGAGTTTGGAACATTTCGGGTATATTATTCCTTGCGGAATTACAGATAAAGAGGTGACTTCGTTGCATTTAGAACTTGAGCAAAAAGTAGATTATGAGGAAGTAAAAGCAAAAGTTAAAAAACATTTCAAAATACTTTTCGAGTTTGAATATGCTAACTCAAGGAATGGAAATTTAAGTACCTGAACACAATTATCCA
>CAZEOC010000233.1:0-6537 GCA_964513525.1 uncultured Saprospiraceae bacterium
TGCGAATACAATAGGTTGACCGTTTTTATCGACTCCTTTAAGGGTAATAAAGTAGTAAACCGAATCGGTAATGGTATCACAAGGCCCTTCTAGTAAATCATCAGGAGTCAAGAAGAGACTACAAGCAGACCCTAAAGGAATAATCACCTTATCATTACAAACTAATGGTGCTTCTGATACGGTCAAGACAGACCGAGTTTGTTTGATCGTATCGCTCTTCAATTTATATTCAACCGTGTAGATTCCTAAACCGAAGGTATCCATCAACATATCAGTCGTAGCCAAACAGGTATCCATGCATAAGACACCTTTATCATTATAGATGCTAACAATCTGAGAATCAACGACGGAGCCACACTCAGCCACTACGGTAGCTGGTTTGATGGTGAAGACATTATAGGTTTCTTCACAAGTCAGTTTGGCGTGTTGGTCAGTGGCGTTTAAGGTGACGCCTCTGTCTTCGCAGGTTATTTCTGCTTTCCATCCAGTCCCCTTACTATTATCACCATTGGTCTTGAAGAGGAAGGTTAAACAACCGCTTGGATTGACCGTAGGGCTACAGTTAGAGGAAATCCACCCACTTGTTTGGCTTACACCTGTTCCACTCCATTTAGCAATCCGATTATTGATTGTATCTTTTCCTTCAAAAACACATAAGGTATCACCAGCTGCCAAATCAAATTCAGAAAAATTGAAACTAATTTGCTTCCATTGGTCGGTTGGACAAATGGTGTGTGCTATTCTACAAGCTGCTGTATCTGTGTATAGTTTATGCTCTGCGGCAGAGTTGGTAAAGGTAATTCCGTTACAATCTTCTAAAATGCTTTCCCCTGGCGTTTTACTACCATTGAAGACTAGTGGTGGATTCGTGCCAACGGCTGGCGTAGCATCAGGACTCGTTGCAATATTAGGACAACTACAGTTATTAGCGATGGAAACGGTATCTTTTCCATTGAAGAAGGTTACATTATAACCAATCCCATCCAAATGAATAATTGGTAGTTCATAAGTATAGAACCCATATTCAATTCCAATAAAATTGGATTCTGGACCAATAAAATTGGCTGTTGTTCCAAGCGGTGTACTAATTAAATTGGAAACGGTCGAATTATTATTATAAAGACCTTCTTGACTAATAATCGTCCATGTTTGGTCCGATTTAGCAGTAATAATTCTTAGCTTATCACTAATCAATCCATTACCTATACAATTACAAGGTTCAAGAATTCTGGATAAATACGTAATCGTATTGATGAGTGCAGGATCATGGTCATCCTCATCTAATTGTCCATTATCTTCAATGTTATCATCACTACTTGTATTTATTTTACCACCATTATCATTCTCACTGTTTGTATCTGATTGTGAATCTGCGTCTACTGTATTAGGACCACCAATTGAGTTAGCAGCATGGCTTATTTCAGCGTAATTGAGTATTGGCCCTCCAGAGAAATCTGGATCTGCCTTTAAGATTAAAGATAAAATTATAGAATCTTGTGGCGCTAAACTATCAATTGCATTGTATGTAGCTATCCCTTGAACTAAACTCCAATCATTATTGTTACCCGTTATCGCAGCCGTATTATCAATTGGGTCAAAAAGTAAGCCTGTTGGGATATAGTCGGACAAAATAAGGTCATAAGCAACCGTGTTTCCTTGATTGAAAATCGTCATTTCGTAACTAATAGACTTTTTGGCATAAACTGTCGATAATTGACCGGGCGCTAATCGCTTATATAGCGCTAAGTCAAAAATTTCAATTAACTCAAAATCGGAATCATCTTCATCCCCGTTGGTGTCATCCGTATCATTATCGACCATATCCCCATCATTATTAGGAATATCATCAGTTTTACTATCTACATCTTCTAGAGAGGTATCATTTCCTTCATCATCTTCACTTCTGCTGATTTCTCCTACATTTTTCCATGCCTCTGCTAAACCTTCATAACAAGATTGCGCAATAAGGGAAATAGAGACAATAGCAGAATCACCAGCGCTCAAGGTATCTGTAATAACCGTATTAGCGGTACTATCTGAAGTAGCGGTCCACGTTGGATTTAGCCCATTGGCTAATCGGAAACCACAAGGAATATATTCAGTCACCTCAATATTGGTACTGGTAATATTTCCTTGATTATACACCGTAAAATCAAAGGTAATAGTGTCGCCATACTTGAATGGACCGGTGCTCCCGATAGCTATCGGGATTGTTTTAGTCAAGGCCAAATCAAAAATAGGGAAGGCTTCTGGGTCATGGTCATCTTCATCTTCGATGCCATCTCCGTCTGCGTCATGCCCATTGTCAGCTGTATGGTCATTGCTATCTCCATAAGGTTCACCTCCATCATCATTCCCTTCCTCTTGGTCAGGTGTAGAATCTATATCTGCAATTGGGTCGCCATTTTCATCGTCGGCACCACTAATTTCTGCTTCATTTATAAAGGTAGCCGCAAAAGGTTTTGTAAGGACTGTTAAGGTAATTTCTACCAACATAGAATCTCCTGGAACAAGTGGACCCATTCTAGTCGTTTCGTATATGCCATCATTATCGTTGTCCAACCAGTTATTGGTATCGGCAGTACTTAACGTAGTTCCTATTGGAATATATTCAGTGATTTCTATATTAGTAGCCGCCACATTGCCCTGATTATAAACCCAAATATCAAATGGTACGTCTTCGCCAATTTGTGCGCCTCCCATGAATTCAGGAGAAACAACTTTAGCTAAAGCTAAATCAAGCATCGTATCAAAGATGTCAATCTCTTCAATATCGTTATCATCTTCGTCGCCATTATCTCCTGCTGTGTTATCATCATTGGCTACGCCATCATTATCTGGATTATCATCTGGAGTAGAATCTGAATCTTCAGGATGGTTGCCATTTATGTCTGCCGCATCACTGATTTCCGCTTCATTTTCAAAAGAAGCAGGCGCTACAGTCGCAGGGTCAACGGTTAAGGTAATATCAATGAATTCATACATTCCTGGGACGATTGGACCAGCAATGGTATTTTCATAAATACTATCCATATTACTATCGGTCCAACCATTCATATCGGCAGCGCTTAACGTTAAGCCAGCAGGAATATATTCTGCGATGTCAATATTATAAGCCGCAACATTTCCTTGGTTGAAAACTTTGATTCTGAAAGTCACATCATTACCGGGCATAATTGGAGCAGGCGCTCCGTTTGGTGCAATGGTTTTTATTAATGCTAAATCAAAATTACTAACAGCAATTTCATCCCCATCTTCATCATCTTCTATTTCATCATCGCCCGGTGTATCATCAGGGGTGCTATCGGTATCGCTTACAACCATTCCCATTGTATCTTGTATTTCACTGATTTCTGCTCTATTTTCTAGTGCCATACCAGTGAAAGTAGAGTCTATGGTCACAACGATAGGAATCATTACAATCTCACCTGCTGCCATTGGGCCTAAAATGGTGTTTTCAGGATTCCCATCCATATTTCCATCAGCCCAGCCATTCGTGTCGGCAGCACTTAAGGTCAAGTCCATAGGTAAATAATCTACGACTTGGACATTTTGTACGGGCGTATTTCCCTCATTAGTAACAGAAATAATGAAGGTCACATCATCTCCCGGATAGACTGGTGTAACAGTCGTAGGATCCAACATTTTTTCTAATGCTAAATCAAATACTGGCCCCGTAGTGATAAACACTTCTTCTGGGTCGCTATCATCTTCATCATCTGTACCGTTTCCATCTTCTTGATTATCTGTTCCAAAAGGATCATTGTTAGGGTCATTATCTGGATGAGAATCATTATCATCTGGGTGGTTGTCCATTCCATCTTCAAAATCACTAATTTCTGCTGTATTTTCTAAACTGGTTCCTGCAAAGGAGGCATCAATAGTTACCACTAAATCAATAGTATGAGCACTATCTACTGCCAATGGTCCAGCATAGCTATTTTCTAATACGCCATCTAGGTCTACATCCGTCCAGCCATTCGTATCTGCTGTACTTAAAGTCATGCCCGCAGGTAAATATTCAGCAATATCAATATTGTAAGCATCCATAGTACCTTGATTGATAATTTCAATCGCAAAGGCTACTTCTTCCCCTGGAGCAACGTAAGCACTTTGACCTGTAGCCAAAGTTTTTACTAAGGCTAAATCCCAAGCACCTAATTGGATTTCTTCCCAATCGTGGTCGTCTTCGTCGTCTGTTCCGTTACCGTCTTCTTGGTCATTATTGCCCATCGCATCATTGTTCGGACTATCGTCTGGCGTACTATCTACGTCTTGCGGCGTATCCCCATTTTCATCTTCCGCTCCACTTATCTCGGCTTCGTTAATCAATGGACTAGAAGCGGCAGGGTCAATCGTTAAGATAATGGATACATCTTTACATTGTCCAGCTGGAATATTTGAAATGGAATTTTCATAATTACCATCCATATTCGTATCGGTCCAACCAAAGGCATCATTGATACTTAACGTTAGGCCAGCAGGTGGATAATCGACGATGGCTACATTATTAGCTTCCGCAGTTCCTTGATTACATACCTCCAAGACAAAGTGTACATCGCCGCTAGGCATAATTGGCATAGGTTGAGTAGGCGCAATTTTTTTAGTTAATGCTAAATCAAATATCTCCACTGGAATGACTTCGGTGTCATGGTCATCCTCATCATTAGGG
Organism: uncultured Saprospiraceae bacterium; assembly: GCA_964513525.1. GTDB lineage: Bacteria > Bacteroidota > Bacteroidia > Chitinophagales > Saprospiraceae > CAWVWD01. The sequence goes on from CAZEOC010000233.1 coordinate 4,673, forward strand.
TCTTCTGTTTCATTATCGTCTACAGGACCATCATTGGTTGGATTCATGTCTGGGGTAGAATCAATGTCCTCCACAGGATTGCCATCCACATCATCCGCAGCACTAATTTCTGCGGTATTGGTCACGTCAGCAGTGGTAGTTGATTGACAAACAATCACTACTTCCATCGCAATGGTGTCTCTCTGACCAGGTACAAAAGGACCAACAATAATATTTTCATAGGCGCCATCATTATCTGAATCTACCCAGCCATTTGGCTCAATAGGTCCATTGATATCCAAACAAGCACCCATGTTATCTGTAATTTCTACATTATAAACTGTTTCTGTACCTTGATTAATTACTTCTACATTATATAAGACGGTATCGCCTACAAATAATGGGAATTCTACAGATGGATCTACTGTTTTAGCTAAAGCTAAATCAAATACCGGCTCCGCTACAATGTTAATTTGAGCAGGGTCAGAATCATCTTCATCAGTAGGGTCCTCGATTTCGTTATCATTGATGCCCATTTCGTTGCCTTCCATAGCATCAGGTGAAGAATCAATATCCGTTTGAAGTGACCCATCTGCGTTTTCAGATGCGGTTATTTCTGCGGTATTGACGATGTCGGCAGGCGCACTAATACTTGGGTCTACTTGTAGGGTAATGATGATTGTTTCGCAACCTGTAAAGGCAGCAATTGGCCCAGTTATGGTAATTTCTGGGTCTCCATCATTATCAATATCTGACCAACCAGTGACCGCATTATTACCAAAGGCATCACTATAGATTAAGCCCGAAGGCGTATAATCTATCACACTAACCATATGCGCGTCATTTGAACCTTGATTGTACACTTTGATTTCATAATCAATAAATGCACCTGGCATGACTGCCTGTGTTTGGCTTGGTGCAAGGGCTTTAGTCAAGGCTAAATCTGAATAAGTAACTGGTACTAATGCTGGGTCACTATCATCTTCGTCTTCACCGTCTTGACCATTCCCATCCGTTGAGTTATCATTATTATCACCCGGTGTAACAGGATTATCATTATTAGGATTATCATCTGTATCGGAATCAATGTCCTCATCGGTCATATCGGTGCCCATATCATCTGTTGCACCGCTGATTTCTGCGACATTGGTATAGTCCTGAGCGGTCATGCCCGGTTGTACGGTTAAGACAATATTGACACTAAAGGAGTCTCCTACTCCAATCGTATTTGTTACCGTATTTTCATAGATGCCATCTGTATTATTATCTGTCCATCCGTTAGTATCGGCTCCACTTAGGGCTAATCCAGCAGGAAGATATTCTGCAATTTCCACATTGGCAGCAGGAATAGTTCCTTGATTATAAATCCAAATGGTCATGTTCACATCTTGACCGCTAGTTACTGGTGTTGCTTGACCATCTGCCAATACTTTTTTCAATGCCAAATCAAAGATTTGTGGCAATTCTGTATCATGGTCATCTTCATCTCCATTGGTATTATCCGTATCATTATCTTCAACATCTCCATCATTCTCTGGCAGGTCATCCGCATCGGAATCAATATCTTCATCCGTCATGTCCGCTCCGTCTTCATTTTCAGAACTACTGATTTCTGCTGCATTTAACCAGTTTGTTGCTGGGTCATCCGCACATGGTTGTACGCCTAAGAAAATATCTAAGGTATAAGTTTCACCAGGCTCGATTGGACCAGTAATAGTTGCAGTAGCAATACTATCGCCACTTGGTGTCCAAAGCGGACTATTTGAAGGTTGGAAAATATATCCGCAAGGGATGTATTCAGTCACTTCTACTTCATAAGCGGCAACATTACCTTGGTTGCTTACAGTTATTTGGAATGGAATAATATCCCCATAAGTAATTGGGTC
>CAZEOC010000234.1:0-6518 GCA_964513525.1 uncultured Saprospiraceae bacterium
AGTAATTAGCATTTCCATAAAACAAGAATCTTGCACCTTCCAAAATATCAAAAACATGTTGAGTATTTTGATAATCTGTATTAGTAATTGTTGCATCATGTCCAGACATATAATCTACGCCAACTGTCACGTTCATTTTTTTAACTGGTTTGTAACCAAGTCTTAAACCTAAGAAATAAGCATTTACATCTCGACTGTCTTTATGTTTTCCAAATTGATAATAAGCTTCTGCAATAGTTGAGAATTTATCTTTTTTGTAATCTAATTTTGTACCTAAAGTTTGTTTGAAATAAGTTGTATCTGTATTCTCTTTTTGATAACCAGAACTAATTCCAGTGAATGCCATTGAAAAACCATTGCTATAATATTTTTTCAAATAAGCATAATTGAAAGATTTAAATTTAGAAGTAGCGAAAGCATAATTATTCCCAGTAAGATTTGCTTGGCTATTATTTAATGCAATACCAAAATCCATATAAAGAGAATCTTTTGCATACTTTACGACTAAAGCATCGTAGAAAAATCCATCTTGTCGACGATTCCTTCTTGAAATCAATCGACCTTCATCATATTGTATTTCTTGTCGTCCAAGCTTTACTGAAAAAGCATCCGATAGTTTGTATTTTGCCCAAGCTTCATATAAAGAAAAACCATTTTCTCCGCCCCAAATTCGAGCATCTTGTGCTGTTAATTTGACTTCTAAATCAGATTTTTTGAATCCTACACCAAGACGAGACCTTTGTGAAATAAAAAATGCAGGCGTTTGATTCGCTGTGCTTAATTTAAAATATCCGTCTCTTAATTCTGCTCGAGGTCTTATTTCTGTAGAGAAATTTAATTGAGCATTTGCACCTAAACTAATTAGTAAAAAAAGTAATAATAAAAGGTTGGTATTTCGTTTCAACATAATATTTTGATATGATTTTCAATTGTATAAACATGCACAATATAATAATTTATATTTTTTTTTATGTCTGAAAATTATACCAAGGGAAAGTACTGATTTGAAGGTTTAAGATTATGTGTCAAAAGTTATAGAAAATGATTCTAAATTGATATTAAAACTAATAAAATTGAAAAAAAAAATTGTGTAAATATCTGATATTCAGAAATTTGTGTTTTTAAATTTTATTATTGACAATAAAATTAAAATTAATTTAATTATGATTTATGAAAAATATTTTTTGTCCTATTTTGACACGTTTTTTTCTCTAAAATGGAATTTATTTTGATGTTTAAGCGATAGGTTTTAGCTTGATTTTATAGAAATTAAATGCCTTATTTGAGCCTTCTATTTCTATTATATCTAAATATTTGACATTTGGATTAATAGGTGGAAAATATAGTTTATAGCGTAATTTTTCACCTATTTTATTGTAGTGATGTTTTTTTGGAAAAATGGGAATTCGGGAAGTTTTGAGGAGTTGATACTTCTTGGTTTTACCAGAAACTCTAATAAATGTTTTCGGCATTGCAGTTGCCCAACCTAATTTATAGCGATTAGTGTGAATACATTCTACTATAGTATATTTATCTGTAATTGTAATTTTTAGAATTTCAATTTCATCAATACTTTTCCCTTCATATTCAGGTCGATTATATGATTGACAGAATATTGAATTAATTGAAAACAAAAAAATAAAAATCACTAAATGCAATTTTAAAGCTTTCATATAATTGTTTTATTGATAAACTTCGACCAAGCTACTTTCTTGAAAATGTTTTACTAAAATTTGCTCTAAATATTGTTGGTCAATAGAATCAAAAGAACCGATTGCGGTACTATCTACATCAAAAACGGCGATTAATTTTCCTTTAGGATTAAATACAGGAATAACGATTTCTGATTGTGAAGCGGCATCGCAAGCAATGTGTTGAGGATCGGCATGAACATCTTCTACAATTTGTGTTTGTTCCGTTCTAGCTGCACGACCACAAACACCTCTATCATAAGAAATATGCAAACAACCTAAAGTTCCTTGATATGGACCAACGATTAATTCTCCTTTATTAACACAATAAAATCCTACCCAAAAGTAATAATCCAAATGTGTTTTAAGTATGCAATTTATCGTTGACATTTTTAAAATCATATTTGATTCTCCTTCTAAAATTGCATTGATTTCTTTTACCGCTTGTTCGTATTTTTCTTTTTTCATGCTTTCTATGTAACACAAACTTTTTTGTTTATGAATTTATATTAAGATATAGACTGGAATATTTATCTTACGTTTTAAACAATAGGTTTTAACTTAATTTTATAGAAATTAAATCCATTAGTGGCTTCTTCTATAATATGAATCATTTTTGTTCCAGGATTGATAGAAGGAAAATAAGCTTTGAAACTTCTTTTATACTGACCAGAAAATTCTATTTTTTCAGGAAGTACAGTAATATTATGAGCTTTGATTAAATAATGTTTTTTGTGAGTTGTGGCATCTTTGATGTACATATTTTTACTTAATGAAATCCAACCGCCATTTACATATTCTCCTTTAGAATCAAAAGCAAAACTGATAATTGTGTATTTATTGGTAATTTGAATTTTGGTAATTTCGACTTGTTTCATGGATTTTGCACCATAAGTAGGATTTAAATACATTTGTGCTTTAACCGAATTTATTCCTAAACTTAGGAATAAACTCATTAAAATTAGATGTTTCATATTTATAGGTTTTGTTACTATTATATATTTCGTGTACAACAAAAATGTCGTTAATATCTTAAAAAGTCAATAATTTAACGGTTTTTCGTGTAGTTGGTTATAATATTTTAATTATTTCATAACAAAATTACCACTTTAAACTGTTTATAGTAGATAAACTTCCTATTTTTGAAATTTGCTATTAGCGATAGAACATTAATAAAAAAATGGCTTTAAAGAATAATAAAAATCAAGCACAAGGCGGCAATTATAAAATTCACCAAATCAAAGTATTTGGTTCTAAGGAAAATTTATTTTTCAATGTTAAGAAATATCGAAAAGTATTTGATGAAAAGGAATCAAGATATATTTATTGTGAATTAGCATTTTACAATAAATTATTTGATGAATCGGACTGGAAAGTAGAAGCAAAACTCGTTTGTTCCAATACAGCGGATGATAAAAAACTTTGTGAACTCGTAAAAAATCTAACGATTCCTAAAGACAGCAATATTTTTCATATTCGAGAAGGCTGGGGAACACCTGAACCTGGTTGGTGGAAAGCTGGGAAATATCGTTGGCAATTATATTTAGATGATGTATTCGTTGGAGAAACTTTCTTCTATATAATTGATGGTGGATTAGTTTCAGCTGAAGATAATCCTTATTTCAATATTGAAAATGTAAAGCTTTTTGAAAGTCCAAAAGCTGGAATGACTCTGAATGAAAGGACTTATTATAAAGCCTTTAGTTATAAGGATGCTCGGTATATTAATATAGAATTGCATTTAGAAAATCTATTGAATTATGAAAATAATTTGCCTTTGGAATTGCAATTTAATTTCTATAATGATGCTGGTCAGCACAAAGCTTACATGGAATATTTCTATGAATTCAAGGATAAACGGAATACGATTATCATGGATACTGGATATGGTTCAGAAAGTGGCGGCTATTGGTACAAAGATAATTATACTTTAGAAGTTATATTTATGGACCAATTAATTGCAATTGTTCCATTCACAGTTGGAAATGAAGCAATTGAACAAGATGGTTCTTTTCAATTCTTTACGGCTCAAAACCGTTTAGGTTCACCTGTTGAGGATGAAGATGAAGTCGAAGAGGAAGAAGTGAAACCAACATTTGAAGAAGCCAAATTAGCTTTGGATGAGATGATTGGTTTAGAAACTGTGAAAACACAAATCAACGATATTGCAACTTATTTACAGTTTATTAAAATTAGAAAAGAAAAAGGATTTGATGAATCTCAAATGTTGAATTTGAATGCTGTTTTTATGGGAAATCCAGGAACAGGAAAAACAACAGTTGCAAATTTATTAGGACAGATATATTATAGTTTAGATTTATTATCTCACGGAAAAGTACATGAGGTTGGTCGAGCAGATTTAGTGGGAGAATATATCGGACAAACAGCTCCGAAAGTTAAGAAAGCAATCGAAAAAGCACGAGGTGGAATTTTATTCATTGATGAAGCTTATGCTTTAACAAATCGTGGAGATGATGGAAAAGATTTCGGTAAAGAAGTTATTGAAGTTTTATTAACGGAATTATCTGGTGGAGCAGGAGATTTAGCTATTATTTGTGCAGGCTACCCTGCGGAAATGTCTGTTTTCCTTAATTCTAATCCAGGTTTAGCTTCTCGATTAACAAATGTGGTTCAATTTCCAGATTATATTCCAACAGAATTAATGGAAATTGCGGGTCATGCAGCTAAAAAACGTGATGTCGTTTTATCGGAAGAGTCAACGGAATATTTGCATAAAAAAGTAGTTGAATTATACCGAAAAAGAAACAAAAACTTTGGTAACGCTCGTTTACTGAATGGTATTTTGGAAGAATCTAAGCAGAATATGGCGTTGAGATTGATGCAAAATAGTGAAGGAATCGAAGAGTTAACGAATGATGAATTATCAACTGTTGATTTAAAAGATATCAAGAAAGTATTTACGAAGGGTTTAGATAAAAAAGCAGAAATTCCAATTGATGATGCATTGTTGAATGATGCTATGACGCAATTACACGACTTAGTTGGCTTAGAAAATGTCAAAAAAGAAGTAGAGGAAATGGCGAAATTAGCTCGTTATTATAAAGAAATTGGAAAAGATGTTCGTAAAGCATTTTCTTTACATACTGTTTTCAAAGGAAATCCTGGAACTGGAAAAACGACTTTGGCTCGATTGATAATTCAAATCTATAAAGGATTAGGAATTTTAGAGCGAGGACATTTAGTAGAAGTAGATAGAAAGGATTTGGTTGCTGCATATAGCGGACAAACTGCTATTAAAACGAAAGAAATAATCGAGGCTGCAATGGGAGGAGGATTATTCATTGATGAAGCTTATTCATTGACGAATAATGGAGACCCGTATGGCAAAGAAGCGATAGAAACTTTATTAAAATTGATGGAAGATAAACGAGGCGATTTCATGGTTATCGTTGCAGGTTATCCGAAAGAAATGGAACGTTTTTTAGAAGCTAATCCAGGTTTATTATCTCGTTTTGATAAGCAATTTACTTTTGAAGATTATAAGCCTTCTGATTTAATGTCAATTGCAGAAATGCTATTTGATGCAGAAGATTTGAAATTGGATGATGCTGCCAAAATACATTTGGAGCAATACATCATACAATTAGTTAAAAATAAACATAAATACTTTGGTAATGCTCGAACGATTCGCAAAATCGTAGAGCAAACCGTTATGCAACAACATCTAAGAATGGCTCAATTAGATGCTAACGATAGAACCGACGCTGCTAAATCAGTGGTTACATTAGCAGATGTAAGTTCTTTCAATTTAATTGAAAAAGAAGCAAAAGGTGGAATTGGATTTCGTTAAAACGAGAAGTTGGATATTAGATTTTAGACCTTCGATTGAATGTGTCTAATATCTAATATCTAATATCTATGGTCTAAATAGAATTTGAAATATAACACTCAATATAATAAAGTTGCTGTAATTGGCGCAGGAACATTCGGAATGACGATTGCTAAATTATTAGCTAAAAATGTAGAAACAGTTTTGCTTTATACTCGAAAAGCTGAAAATGTTGCTATTATTAATGAAAAGCATGAATTTAAAGGAATTACTTTAGCTCCAAATATAGTTGGAACGGATGATTTGCAAGTGATTGGAGAAGAATGTAAATTGATTTTTCCAGTTATTCCATCACAAGTATTTCGAGATTCAATGCGACAATTATCGCCTTTTTTGAAGCCTGACCATTTAATAATTCATGGGACAAAAGGCTTAGATAGTAGTTATTTATTAAACGAAACTGGCTTAACGGGAAGAACACATGTTCATACGATGAGTGAAGTGATTCAACAAGAAACTTGTGTTTTGAGAATTGGTTGTTTATCAGGACCAAATTTGTCTTCTGAAATGCTAAAAGGACAACCAGCAGCTACTGTCATTGCAAGTCGTTTTAATGAAATTATTTTTGCTGGAAAAAACACTTTAAGAAGTGAAAATTTTCAAGTTTTTAGAAGTTATGATATCATCGGTGCAGAATTAGCTGGAGCCTTGAAAAATACGATTGCTATTGCTGCAGGAATGTTAGGCGGTTTGGGTTTAGGTTATAATATTTGGGCATTATTGATAACAAAAGGTTTATCGGAGATGATTCATATTGGTAAAGCAATGGGCGCAAATTTAGAACCTTTTCTTGGAATCGCAGGAATTGGCGACTTAGTAGCAACGGCTTCGAGTACCAAAAGTCGTAATTATCAAGTTGGTTATAGATTGGCAAAAGGAGAAAACTTAGCTGGAATTAAAGCAGAAATGGAAGAATTGGCGGAAGGTGTAGGAACAGTAAAAATCGTTCAAGAGATATGTGATTTTTATAAAGTTAC
>CAZEOC010000235.1:0-6512 GCA_964513525.1 uncultured Saprospiraceae bacterium
TTTAGTGAAAGACTTAAATATCAATTGGCAAATGGGCGCTGAATATTTTGAATCTTTATTAATTGATTATGATGCTGCGAGTAATTGGGGCAATTGGAATTATATCGCTGGTGTTGGAAGTGACCCGAGAGAAAATAGATATTTTAATATATTATCTCAAGCAAATCGTTATGACCCACATGGTGAATATGTGAAAATATGGCTTCCTGAATTAAGTGATTTACCTAATGATAAAATCCATCGACCAGATGTTTTATCACTTGATGAACAAACTAATTTGAAGGTCAATATTGGTGGGAATTACCCAAAATCAATGGTTGATATTGCTAAATGGGCTTAAGATTTTACATTAGAAATAAGGAATATAAATAGTAACTTATTGATTATCAGACCTGATAGATTTTTAAAATCTGTCAGGTCTTTTTAATTAAGTTACTCCAAGAATTAAAATAGAAAAGAAGCGGTAATAAAAATTATAAATCTATTTAGTTTTAAATAAAATTCAATAATTTTGTAATCTAATACTCAGAAGAAAGGTATAATTTCTTCTTTCCTTTAATCTCATGTTTTACTAAACTTAAAAATAGAAAACCAATGTTTAGATTTTATACACCAATAATCTTATTACAAGCTTTTTGTCTTTACCACGCTTACAAGAGAAATGAAGAACAGAAATGGTTTTGGATTATTTTGATATTTCCAGCTATCGGTTGTTTAATTTATTTATACCATACTTTTTATAGTAAAGAAAATATTGAAGATTTAACGGAAGGTGTAAAGACGAGTTTTATTAATAATTATAAAATTGATAAACTCTAAAAAGCATTGGTCTTTTCAGATTCCACAAAAAATAAATTAGAATTAGCAGATGAACATTTATCGGCTGGAAATTATGAAAGAGCTGAATTTCTGTATGAATCTTGTTTAAAAGGTATTTATAAAGATGATTCGAATTTATTAATGAAATTAGTAAAGGTGAATTATCATAAAAAGGATTACGATAAAGTTATCGAATACGGAAGTCAAATTTCTGAAAAAGTTATTTTTAATAAATCAGAAGAGAAAGTAGCTTTAGCTTGGGCTTATTATGCAAAAGATAGGAAAGAAGAAGCCAAACAACTTTTTGAAGAAATGGATACTCGATTTTCTAATTATACCCAACGGTTTGAATTTTCAAAGTTTTTAGTAGAAACGAATGTATCAGAAGCAGCGAAAAAACAATTAGAAACCTTGATGTCAGAGATTTCTACTATGAATAATTACGAGAAAAAATTGAACAGAACTATTTATCGTACAATCAAAAATTATCATGCTCAACTATCAAAATCTAAATAATTGAATTATCAATTATTTAGATTTTAGTTAAACTACTTCTTGAATTTCAGCCTCAACATCTCTCAATTTCGTTTTACAAAACTGAATCAATTGATTTGCTTCTTTTACTTTTTTACTCAATTTATCTATACTAACTTCCTCATTTTCAATACTTGAAATGATAGTTTGTAATTTGCCTAATGCGTTTTCGTAAGTCATTTTTGTTTTAATTTTATAATATTTCCTTTTACAAAAGGTAGTAAATCGTATGATAAATATTAACGTTTCACTATTAATAATCACATGCAAATTTCATCAAATAATTTTTTTCTTTAGCATAATTGCATATTTTTTCTAATGCTATTATTTCATCTTCTATCCATTTTATTTTTTCTTCATCCATAAACCACCATTTCATTTCCTTTAGTAATAATTGATTCAAAGGATTTGAAATTTCAGATTTTATATCCTCTATCAATTTTTTATAAAGATTTAAATCATTTATTATGGATTCAGGTGATATAAATTCTCTGCTCAAAGGTGGTAATCCACTTTCTTCAACCAAGTTTTTATCCGAAGCAAAATCATATACTTCTTGACCATATTTTTCTTTTGAAAATATTCTAAAATATGCTCCTTGAGATAAAGCATTAAGTTTATAAATTGGTGTGCTTTTGGAGTCTTTTACCTTTTCAAATTTCTCTTTAGTTTTAGAATACATTATCTGATAATAACTTACACCCATTGTTTATTTGATTTAATGAAATTATATAAATTATAACTATGATTATTATCCCTATTTTAGATTTCATTTATTCTAATTGGAATTGATAGAGATATACATGAAAACTTACATATATCTCTATATTATTTATTATTCTATCTCATTTTAATTTTCCAATCCTTCACCAATTACATTTACCCATTGTCCAGCTTGCCTTGCAGAAATAGTATTATCATACATTGCAGCAGCAGAAACGGAAGGTAAATAGTATCGACCTTTGTAAGCTGCGTTTAATTGAATACGATAAATTTGTGTTTTTCCACTTTGAATATCAAAATATGAATAAACTCTATCATCTCGAATATCTTGGTATTCTGGTACATTTGTTTTTGTAAATGTACTGATATTATCCATTCTGGTATTATGAATTTCCCAACCAGACGGAAAAATTTGTGTTAAGGCCATTTCTTGATAATTTCCCATTTCACCAGGATTAGAAATCGTTACTTCTGCAATGAAATCAGAACCTTGTTTGATATTCGTTGGATTGATGATTTCTCCTTTCAAATCCTTATACTGAACGGCTAATTTTAGATTGTTTTCTCCACTTGTTTCTTCTCCAATATCAGGTTTTCCTTGTGTAATAATTCTTACGAATAAGATTCCATTAGAAGTATTTTTTATTTTAATATTAGAAGCAGTTTCTGGATTAAAATCTATTTGAACAATTGGATTATTAGAACCAATATTTTTCGATTTTCCTGCTAAAGTGTAGTTGAAAGTAAATTTCTTATCTACCTTATTTGCACCGACATATTTTCCAATTGCTAATAAACAATAAGCAGTTGTTTGTGTACTATACCATTCTTTGGAGTTCAAATCTTTAGCAATTATTCGCAATAGTTTTGTACTTTTTACTTTTTCGCCAATAACTGTTAAGGTTTCCAAAATCATTGCTTGATCCCTTAAGTTCGAACCATAAGTGTAGCCTAATTCTCTATATGGTTTGATATTATAATTCAAGTTTTTAGTCAATGAATTAGCAACTGATTTTTTGCCAGCGATTGCATAAGCCGCCGCCAAACGCCAACGTGCAGCATTACTTAAATTTGGTCGTTCTTTCAAACGATTCATTGCGCCCCATTCTGGTGCATCTGCTAAAGCCAAAGTGTATAATCTATAAGCTTGGTCCAAATCTGTATTATGATAATCAGAACTTCCAGTCCATGTTTTAGCGACTTTACGTTGATATTTTTTCCATTTTGATAACATAGAAGTTGGTAAAGTAAAACCAATTTTTTGTGCTTCAATCATAAAATGTCCACCATAAGTTGTTCCCCAAGTAGAAGCTTCTGGATTGCCTGGCCAATAAGCAAATCCACCACTTGCAGTTTGGAAATTCCGTAATCTATTTATTGTTGCTCTAATATTATCATCAACTTTTGATTTTTGAACATCTTCTAAATCCAATAATTTATTAACATATAATTGCGGAAATCCAGAGGAAGTTGTTTGTTCGATACAACCATGTGGATAGCGAATTAAATATTGTAAACGTTCTCCTAAATTGATTGGTGGAATATTAGAAACTTCTAAAACTGCGGTATTTGTACCTTCCATTCCTACAGGCTCAAATCCTTGAGACCATGTTTTTCCTTTTTGTACCACGCCTTCATAGACATCAGTTGCATAAGGATTCGGATTTCTTACATCCAATTCAATGTCTTGTGTTGCTTTTTGATTTCCACTTGTCGCAATGATTTTAACACGTGCAATTCCCACTTTTTGCGGTACTTGAATTTCAAAAGTAGCTATTTTATCTTCTGGTCTACTGAATTTTAATTTCTTAGTATTAGAACCTTGTACATCTAACAAGTCATTACTTTCTAATCGGACATTAACATTTCTAATATTATCTTCCATCGCAAAAACAGTAACTGGTAACTTGACCGTTTCACCTGGACTTAAAACTCTTGGTAAAGTACCTAAAACCATCAAAGGTTTTTTGACAGGAACGGTTTTTTCCGCATTTCCATATGCACCATTATCTGAATTAGAAGCGACAACCATTACTCTTACAGAACCAACATAATTTGGCATCGTAATTTGATGAGATTTAGTTCTTCCATTAGTATAAAATGGTCCAATAAAACGAACAACAGGTTTGAAACGATTGGCTTTTTGTCCTTCTCGTGGACCAAGTGCATCATCACCACCAATTGATAAAATTCGTTTGATTTCTCCAGTATTTGCACCCATTACATGGTCAAACATATCCCAAGTTTGTACGCCTAAAGCTTCTTTAGCGTAGAAATGATTCCACGGACTTGGTGTTTTGAAACGAGTTAAATCCAATAAACCTTCATCAACAACGGCTAAAGTATAAGTCATTGGTTGATTGTTTTGCTCACTTACTTTTACGGTAAATGTTTTTTCTGGTGCTAATTCATTTGGCATCGCAATTTGTGGCGCTAATCGAGTTTTTGGGTCTTCTACCATAATTGGCAAAACACCATACATTCTGATTGGTAAATCATTCTCAACTTGTGCGTGAGGCTGAACCAAAGTAACATGTGCATAAACATTTGGCGCCATCTCTTTTGAAACATTAAAGGCAAAAGTATTGTCGCCTTTTTTCGCTGTTCGCCAATAACTTTCGATTACTTTTGTTCCATTTTCTATCGTAATTAAGGCTCTTCCGCTTTCGCTTAATGGTACTTTTAATTCAACTGTTTCGCCAACATTATACTTCGTTTTATCAGAAGAAAAGCTCAACATTGCAGCAGCTTGTTTTGCCATCGTATTATCTTCGTCCCAAGGATAACCAGCATAAAAAATATCTCCTGTACAATGACCAGTTTCTTCATCGCACACTCGAATCATATATCTTCCCCATTTTTCTACTTTGACATTCCAATCTACTTTTCCGCTACTATTTGTAGTAACGACATCCTTTTTGTTAGCTCCATAATGCGTACTTGTACTATAATTGGTGATATTATCGCTTCCGCTATCCCACCACCATCGCCAGTTCACTTTGTATAAACCGACGCTCAATTTTTTATTTTTTCGAGCTTTACCATTCGCCGTAAGGCTAACTAAATTTACTTTATAATTTTTATTAATATCAAAACGTTTTTCGCCACTACGTTTTCTTGGAATCGCCAAACCTACATAACCATCATAAGGATTGTAAGGCAAAGAGAAATTGTCAGAACTAAAATCACCAGATTTTTCATATGCTCGAATACTGAAATTTGCTTTCATTTTACCCGGTGCGGCATCATTTGTATTAATTTTTGCAGTAACAGTTGCTGCTCCATTTTCATCCGTTGGTTTATCAAAAACAGTTTGTGCCGTTCCACTAAATGACCGAGCTGGGTCATCAAATTCGTAATCTCCGAATTTTTTAAATTCCGTATTTACGGTTCTTAATTGAACTTTTACTTCTGTTCGAACATCTTTAGCAATTGCTCCATGTAACCAATTGACTTGTAATTTTCCTTCCAAATTTTCCTCCGCAGCCAAAGCTTCTTTTCCAAAATCTAATTTGATTTTTAAACGATTTGGTTTGACCGTTTCAATACGTAAACTTTTTTGAAAAACAGCTCCACCAACTTTAATTTTAGCTCGCCAAACACCAGTTGGCGCATCAGAAGAAGTTACTGTTGAGAAATCATAAACATGATTCGTATTATCTGTTTTAACGATGGTTTGTTGCAATTGACCTCTTGAATCATATAATTCAAAAGAAACTGGATGTGCAGCAGGTAGATTATTGAATTTATCTTCTAAAATAAAACTCAAATAAAGTGAATCTCCAGGACGCCAAACGCCTCTTTCACCATATAGAAATCCTTTGATTCCTTTATAAGCACGTTCTCCACCAACATCGTATCGACTCAATGACAAAGCGTGACCATCTTGTAATTTTAAATATCCTCTTTGAGAACCATTTTGAGCAACGACGAAATAAGGTTTTTTATCCAATTTTGAATTGACAATACCATCAACATTACTTTTCGATTGTTTAATAATTTGTTGCTGATAATCGTAATATTTTATCGTAACATCTGATAAAGGTTTTGAAGTGATTAAATCAGTTACGGCTACAAAATAAGAACCGTCAGAACCTCTTTTAGCAACTAAACCCATATCAGAAGCAATTACATTTGCTTTCGCAAAACGCTCTCTTCTGTAATAGGATTTATAATAAGCTTCATGACAAGGATTTTCTCTTTCTTCCCATTTATAATAACCATATCGTGCATCCCAAAAAGATTCTATTTCACCATCTTCATTAATATTATTTTGTGAAGCTAAAATTGTCATTCCATCTGTTCCTTCTGGTTCTGCACCTGAACAGAAATAGGTAGAATAACTTTGTTGGAAACCAATTCTTACTTGATAAATAGCATTTGGTTCTCGTTTGATTAAATCATTCAAATCTAAAGCATAACGAGTCCATAAACTA
>CAZEOC010000236.1:0-6511 GCA_964513525.1 uncultured Saprospiraceae bacterium
TCGCTTAATGATCGAATTACGTTTTTTTGAAGAACTATCGTATGACGAAATTGCAAAAGAATTAGATATTCCTTTAGGAACGGTAAAAGCTCAGCTTTTTAGAGCGAAAGAATTATTATATGGATTATTACAAACTCCTGAGGCCAAAGCTCATATAGATTGGCAGCGTAAAAAAAAGAAAAAATCATCTAAATAAACTATAGTTTTAACCCATAAAGAATTCCAATAATTAGTTTTATCTCATTTTTTCTTTGTCTTTACTTTTTTTAATGAATTAAATATTAAAATTCGATTAAAAAAGTGTCACTTTTTTAGAAAAAGTCATTTAATATCAAGTAATTAGCATTTAATATTCCTCACTATTAATTAAATGTTAAAATGCTTTATTGATATAAGCAGCATTAAATCAATATTAACTCGTTATTAATCCAACAATTAATAAATATTTACTAATAATAATAACTAAACAAAACCTGATGATTCGTGCATTAGTAATTGATGATGAACAAGATAATCGTGCTACCTTACGAGCTTTATTGACTAATTATTGTGAAAATGTAGTTGTTGTAGCGGAAGCAGGAACTGTAAAAGAAGGTGTTTCACAAATAAAAGCATTATCTCCAGATTTAGTTTTTTTAGATATCGAAATGCCTTTTGAAAATGGCTTTCAACTCTTTAAATACTTTGATACCATTGACTTTCAAGTGATTTTCACAACTGCTTATGATGAATATGCTGTGAAAGCATTTAGATTTTCTGCCCTAGATTATTTACTAAAACCAATTAATCTTGAAGAACTCAGAGGTGCATTATTAAGGGTAAACCTTAATGATAATAATGAAAGTTATAATAAAATTCGCTTACAGAATTTGGAATATAATTTAGACAATTCTTTTAAGAAAATTGCGCTACCATTAATGGATAGTTTACTATTTGTAGATATAGATGAGATCATTTATTTGGAAGCAGATAATAACTATACTATCTTTTATACAACAAAAGGAAAACATATTATTTCCAAAACTTTAAGAGAATATGAAAAAACATTAGATAATTCAGGTTTCTTTAGAATTAGCCGTTCGAGTTTGGTTAATATGAGATTTATTAAAAGATATATAAAAAATAAAACACCTTTAATTGAATTAACAACTGGTGAACAATTAAAACTTTCTATTACAAAGAAAAATGATTTTTTAAAAGAAATGGAAATGTATTTTAGATAAAAAATTGGGTTTATGAATATCAATTCATAAACCCAATTTTTTTATACCGCAATATTCAAATTCTTATCACCATAAAATTTCTTTTTAAACTTACGATTCCAATAAACCATAAAAGGAACAATAACAATTGTAGGCCAAAGCCAACACAAAATTGATGGTAAAAAAGTCATATTAGTAGCAGAAAAAGCAGTAACAGTTGCAATATAGCCGCCTACAAAACCATTAAAATGGTCAAAAAACCAAGACATTTTTTCTTTAGGTGGATTTCTGAATTTTCTAATATCTTGATAAATATTACTTATGCCAATAAATCCAAAAACAATAGCAACCCAACCAAAGTTATGACCATCTTTTAGAATCATAATTCCCCAGATAAATAGTCCAGAAGAAAATAGAGCCGTTGTTATTGCAGCAATCCAATCAATCAAAGCAGGTTTTTGTCCTCTATACAATTGCTTTAAATATAAAGCTCGATAACCTTTGATAATAGAATAATAACTAAAAATAGATAACATCAACAAAAATGGAATATACTTAACAGCGGAAATAAAAATAGCCGTAATTGTAACTACGGTCATTCCATAAAAATATACTTTTCCCCATTTACGATGTGCATTTCCTCCTTTCTGAACTGCCATTGCTACTGGTGCTGTAACTAATGATAAAAACCCTGCAGCGATATGTATAATTAATAATACTTTTATAATGATATTCATTTTAAATGATTCTTGATTTAATTATTTTTAATAGTCGCAAGATGCAGTGAAATTTAAAATTATAAACTTAAATATAACTGAAATGTAGATTTTACCGACCGAACTGTCATATATTTTAATTGTGATTATCTCATTTAATAAATTGACTTGATTTATTAATCAAAAAAGAAAGGAATGAATCTGAAACCTCTTAGATTAAAGAGTATTTTTTAATTTTAATTAAAAAAATTAATTGAAGGGGACTTTTTTTCATTCTACTCGTATTGTACTAAACAAATTATGTCATCTTAGATAATAAGAATATCATTAATCGAATCATTAGATATTTTCTTATTATTTATAAATCAATCAAAATGAAAAAAAACTTTACATTATTAATTCTATTTTTATTTAGTTCCACTTTAATCTTCGGCACCGGTGTCGCCGTAATTGACCCAATTCAGGGGACTTTTTTTGAATTATTAGAAAGCCATGTTGATGTAAATGTCAATAATCAAATTAGTGTGACTAAATCTACTCAAGTATTTAAAAATACTTCGGGTATAGATACTAAAATTACGTATGCTTTTCCGCTTTCCGAAAATGCTTCTACAACCAGTATTCGATGGAAAATAAATGGTGGAAGTTGGAGTACAGCGAATTTAATTGCCGAACCTCAAGATTCTTCTTTAGCAGGGAATACTGGAAATACAGTTTTTACGGATTTGGAAACCTATCTTGGTGCAACACCACTTTATTTTGAGTTAGAAGATATTATCAATAGTAATAATGAAGTTACAATTGAATTGACTTATGTTGAATTATTAGATTATAATAATAATGTCGTTCAGTACACGCATCGAAATGATTATACATTAATACAAATCAATCCGATTAATTTGGTAAGTTTTAATTTTCAAATGACTTCTGCGAGAGATATTATTTATGTTGATTTATTATCAAGTAATAATGAGACTGTAAACTTACAAACGACACAAGCAAGTATCAGTTGGAATGATTCTAATTACACAGGTACAGACGATTATAGTTTAGAGTACGAATTAGATGATAATCAATTAGGTTTGTTTAGTTTCAGTACATTTATTCCAGATTCTTTAAATAGTTGTGATTCTACAGCAGGTTTTTTTGCTTTAATAGTAGAACCAGATGGAACAGATTCTACCGCCGTAATTGATAAAGTATTCACATTAGTTGTAGATGTTTCTGGAAGTATGGGCGGAACAAAGATTGTAGATGCACAGAATGCTGCTACTTTTATTGTTAATAATATGAATTTTAATGACGAATTTAATATTGTAAAATTCAGTAGTTCTGCGTCAAGTTGGAAACCAAATCATGTACAAGCAACAGCTGCTAATCAAAATGATGCATTGAATTATATCAATAGTTTAAGTGCAGGAGGCGGAACGTCATTTACAAGTGCTTTGAATATAACAATTCCACAATTTAGCTTTGATACCACAGTTGCTAATGTGATTATTTTTATAACAGATGGACAAGCAAATGAATCAGATGCAACCGTTTTATCTAACTTGAGTAATTTAGTTACAACGAATAATTTATTAGGAAATATTCAATTGCACACTTTTGGAATTGGAAGTGGAACAAATCAAACTTTATTATCACAAATGGCGACAACTTATGATGGCGTTGCTTCTTTTGTTGGTAATAATGACTTCTACGATGCACTTTCTTCTTTTTATTCTTATATACAGAATCCAGTTTTATTAAATGTTCAAGCAGCATTTTCACCATCTGCGATTATTTATGATGTTTATCCAGACCCATTGACGAATTTATATAAAGGACAACAAATGATTGTGGTTGGAAAATATACTGCACCAGATTCTATTCAAGCGACTTTTAGTGGACATGCTTTTGGGAATCCAACATCTTTTCAATACGATTTTACTTTAGCAGATAGTTTAGTCCCAGAACATCAATTTTTAACTAAAGTCTGGGCAAAGATGAAGATAGATAATTTGATGCGAGATTATTACAATGCAGGTTCAGATACCTTACTGATATATCCATTGGAAGATGAAATTACTAATTTGAGTATTTGTTATGGTATTGTAAGTCCATTTACAAGTTACTCAGGTTTTGGTGGAAATAGCGGTGGATCAGGAACAGGAAATGGAGGTGGAAGTGGATTGACTGCTTCTTCACCATTTTTATCAAATGATTTAAATTCAATTGATAAGTCATCAGAGGAAAAAACAAGCCTTCCTCCAGCATATGTTTTCCCAAATCCTTTTAGTACAAATACAACGATTTCATTTAATTCGAATAATGGATTAGAGAATATTATAGTAATTAGTATTTACGATTCTAATGGTAGAATTATTAAAGTAATTAATACTAAATTGAATGGTTATGCTCATGATATTACTTGGGATGGAACAACCAATTATGGTAAAGTTATTCCAAATGGAACTTATGTTTATTCAATAGAAATTAATGGAGAACAACAATATGTTGGTAAGATTATCAAATTAGATAAATAGATTTATTTACATGATTATCCTGTCAGATTTATTTTTAATCTGACAGGATTTCATAATAGTAAATCAAACCCAAATCAAACCTTCATCAACTGCTCCAAATTGCTCAATCTCGTTATTAATAAAACGAAAACCAGTATAAAAAGCCATTAAAGCATCAACTTGATGCCAAGATTTAATTTGTTCTCGATTAAATTGAAAAGTAAATTGTTCCTCCAAAAAATCTACAACAGCAGCAGTATATTGTACCTTTTTTTTATAATTCAATTGCTTTAATTCAAACCGTTGAGCATGAATTGCTGGATAAGTTTCCAAAACTTGAACATCTTGTTTTTCTAATTCCTTTCTCAAACGCATTGCACGAGCCGTCAAACCACCTAAAAACATTGGCGACATTCCTTTCAGCACTTTATCACCAATTCTGTAAAAGTAATTATCATATTTTTCGGGCATCGTATAAACTCCAGGTAAAGAAAGTGGTGCATCCAAAAATATATATTTTGGCTTTAATATTTCGATTGATTTTAGTATGAATTTATCTGCATCTTTTTTCTTTTCAGAAGTTAGAAACGAAACGGAATTATTATCATCTAAATAAGCAATAACAGTTGTTCCTGCTAATTTACTTCCGTAATCAATGCCTACAATATTAGATAAGTTTGCTTGATGCATTTTTAATAGTTTGGTACTTAAACAGGGAAATTAGAAAGAAGGTTTATGAAATAAAAAATCCCTTCCGACCAAAGTCAAAAGGGATTTTTATATTATTTTTAATAAACAACTGCAAACTGCAATTGCTAATTAAGAACTTACTTAACTTCTTCGTATTCAACATCCGTTACATCTTCACCATCATCACTTCCGCCTTGTTCAGCGCCGTCAGCTTGAGAGAAATCTTGTGGATTTCCGCCACCTTCTTGCCCTTGCTGATACATGTATTGACTTGCTGCATTCCAAGCTTCATTTACTTTTTCAGTAGCTGCATCGATTGCTGCTAAATCTTGAGTTTTATGTGCTTCTTTCAATTCAGCAATTGCATCTTCGATAGTTTTCTTAGCATCTTCTGGAATCTTCTCACCAAATTCTTTCACTTGCTTTTCGCTTTGGAAAACTAATTGGTCAGCTGCGTTCAATTTATCAATGCGTTCTTTTTCAGCTTTGTCAGACTCTTCGTTAGCTTTCGCTTCGTCTTTCATTCTTTGAATTTCTGCATCTGATAAACCAGTTGAGGCTTCGATACGAATATCTTGTTTCTTACCAGTTTTCTTCTCTAATGCAGAAACACTCAAAATACCATTCGCATCAATATCGAAAGTAACTTCTACTTGAGGAGTTCCACGAGGTGCTGGAGGAATACCATCTAAAATGAAACGACCAATTGAACGGTTGTCACGAGCCATCGGGCGTTCTCCTTGTAAAATATGAATCTCAACTTGTGGCTGATTATCAGCAGCAGTTGAATATGTTTTCATTTTCTTAGTTGGAATAGTTGTATTTGCTTCGATTACAACATCATAAATTCCGCCCATTACTTCGATTCCCATTGATAAAGGCGTAACATCTAATAAAAGAATACCTTGGTCTTTCAAATCACCACTCAAAACTCCACCTTGAACCGCTGCACCTAAAGCAACAACTTCATCAGGATTTACACTTCTGTTTGGTTTTTTACCAAAGAACTGCTCAACAGCTTCTTGGATTTTAGGAATACGAGTTGAACCACCTACTAAGATTACTTCATCAATATCAGAAGTTGACAAACCAGCATCTTTCAATGCTTCACGACAAGGTGCTAAAGTACGTTGTACTAAATTATCCGCTAAACGTTCAAATTCAGCACGAGTCATTTTAGTTACTAAGTGTTTAGGCACACCGTCAACTGCTGTAATATAAGGTAAGTTGATTTCTGTACTTGCACTTGCAGATAATTCAATCTTCGCTTTCTCTGCTGCTTCTTTCAAACGCTGCAATGCCATAGGATCTTTACGTAAATCCATATTTTCTTGTGCTTTGAAAGTATCTGCTAAGTGATTGATTAAGATACGATCAAAATCATCACCACCTAAAT
>CAZEOC010000237.1:0-6490 GCA_964513525.1 uncultured Saprospiraceae bacterium
CACGATATAAATAAACTCCATTTGCCAATTTATTTCCAAAATCATCCGTTCCATCCCAAGTATATTCTGTTCTATTTAAGCCAATTCTAATATCACCTAATTCCTGTTTAGTGATTGTTTTGACTAATTTACCTGAAACGGTCATAATAGAAATATTCATCGCTTCTGGAATTTCACTTCCTGTCAATGTAAATACAAACTGTGTAGAAGTTGTAAACGGATTTGGATAATTCAAAACATTTGAAATCATTGCTTTATTAATCACTTCAAAATCAATTTTATATTGATTTACTCCCGATTGATTATTGGTAGCGTCTTTTGCTTTTACTTGTAATTGATAGATTCCATCTTCTGAAAATTCTGGCAAAAATTCAATCTCAGCTTTATTTTCATTTGATAAATCTACACTATTTGCAGGTCTAAAAAGCACCGTTTGATTATCTACATAGAATCGTTTCAAATCACCCGATGGATATTGAATATATAATTCAAAAGTGGCTGTATCATCTAATGCAATGAACTCATTCTCATCATTTAATGAAATTAAAATATTAGGTTCAGGAGAAATAATATCGCCACTCATAATATGAATACCATCAAAAGTTACATCTAAAACTGGTGGGGTATTATCACTTTGAACATAAAAATTAGCAACCCCTAAATTATTAAAGTGATATTGTTCTCTTTGATCTTCATTTGGATTTACTTCTATTGAAATTAATTGGTCTCCAGCTAAATCTCTAGTGTCTAAGCTAAACTTAGCTTTCATTGTAGAATCTGCAGTTAAAGGCGTATTTCTTATATATGTTTCTGTTTCTTGATTTGCAGCATTTGTCACCACATATTTAACCAATAAACTATCCATGTCCGTACCAGAAATGTTATCTACACCAATTTCAAATTGAAATTCATCCCCTTGTTGTATTGTATCCGCATGAAATACTAAGTGTGCATCTGGATTTAATGCTGCTTCAGGTAGCGGTTGATAGAATACTCGCCAATAATCCAATTGAGCTGGAGTTAAAGCGACTTCATCTTTTACATTATATCTTAATTTGATATAAGGAAAGATATTTGGATTAATAAAATCTAAAGAAATATCATAATTTGTTATTCCTGTTGCTAATATGGAATCTTGTCCATTTATATCAACTCCAATTACATCCAAAGAAACAGTATCTTCTGCTGTATTATAATCACTAACTTGCCATTTTATATCGCCCCAAGATTTAGCTGGACCAATAGGAATAGATGTTACTGAGCCTTCTGTTTGTTTTCCTTGAATAAGTGTTGATATTTGTAAAATATCAGAACTATTTGCTGCTTTAGCTTCTCGGAATCCAGACCAACTTGGATTATCTTTCTTGTAAATTAGAACATAAGGACGTTCTTCTACTTCCAAACTTCTTACAATACTCGCACCTTGACCTTCTAAAACTTGAAAAATATTAGTTCCTAAAGTTGTAGAATCTGCTGCCCATTGATTGGCAAGCATTGTTTGATTTAATCTTTGTGTAATAAACAAACCAACATAATTATCTTGCGAAACATTTTGAAGGGTATCAATTAGTTTCTGTCGTTCTGTTATTGTATTTAGATTAAATATATACCAAGGAATATCAACATTCCAACAATTAGGAGATGTGCTATTTCCATTTGATGGATTATTTTTAAAAGATAAAGCATCTTTATCTAATATCGAAACTAAAGCAACTTGCTCATTTGAAGTTGTATTACAAGGCCAAAAAGTAAATTCCTTAAATCCATCAATAAAAAGAGAAGCTTCTGTCCAATTAATTGTTGGGAAAGTACTATTAACTATTTTTAATTCTTTCTGTTTTACATCATAATTCAATTGGTAATTAGAAGTGTCTTTTTTTGTATTAAAATCTTCACTATTAACTTTTTGATAAAAATGAGATTGATTCCATCCGTTAAAACTTTGTGGAATATAAATAAATGAACTATACTTCCAATCAAAACCATTTCCATTAGTTAATGAACTGTCCATACTAATTCTCCAAAAATAAACAGTTGAATCTTCATAAGTAATATTAGGCATCCAATTTATTAATCCTCCTCCACTTTCTTTTATGGTAGTCACTTTAGAGGGACTATCAAATGTCTTAACAGTATCGATCTCAATATGATAATTGATATTTTCTGTAAGAATATTTGCAGTAGAAGCTTTTAATTCAATATTTCCTTGATTAATAATACTGTATTGATACGGATACACTGGTGTTGCATTATTAGAAATAATAGAAAATGGAATCACTGTAATATTATTTGTTTCAGCACTTGAAGGGCTTTCAGCTATCTCATTATTTTTATCTAAAGTTATATATAGTTCATTATTACCTACAATATTTTTATTTTCTAAAGGCAACCAAATCGAAAAGTCTTCTTCAAACTTTGGAGATGGTACTTTAATTGTAGTTAAAGTAGTCAAATTCAAACTATTAGGATATTTTTGTTCTATTGTTATTAATAAAGAATCTTCAACCGTACTACCAATATTATTGATTACTAAATTTAGTAAAAAACTATCTTGTTGAATATTTACAAAATCAGGTTGAATTTGAGTTTTTTGAATATTAGTAATGAAATCAACACCTTTTTGAGGATATATTTTCACTGCTGGATCTCCATGTAAAAAAATATTATGCTTAACTAATTCTCCCCAAAAACCGGTTAATGGATAATCCGTTACCGTTTCTTTTAAAATTTCACCTATAGTAAATCCATAATATTCTGTCCCCAATTTTTTATATAATACTTTACCATATTCATTCAGATTACTTAAACTCGTAGTTGCGGTAGATCCTATAAAACCTATTGCACCACGATCTTCCACAAAAACATAAGATTCACTTAATGTTGAAGGTGATTCTAATAACCGATTGGTATTACACCCCATAGCATAAATCATTGGATATTTACCTTGATTATTATATTGATTAGGATCTCCAATATCAAAATCTAAAGTATTTGGAGCTGAATGACCAAAAAATGTAATCCAAGCTAATCCTTCATTAATTCTTGCTGTCACATCATCAGAGTTAGCTGACTGTATAACATCTGTGGAATTTTTATAATATCCTAATACATTTGCCCCCAATGTACTTTGTTTGATAGTATCTTCCATATCTACCAAACGTCCTTTTATAAAATCTTGAATATTAATATCTCCTCCACCTAAATGTAGAAAATTTTTCTGCCAAGCTCGATCTTCAATTGTTTGAGGTGCAGTTTGATAAACCAACTCCGTTTCCTTTACTTTATCTAAATATATGCGAACCATATCTGGCGTGTAAGCCGCTATTCGTCCAATTGCTAATTGAGGTTCATCTGTATTTGGTAAAGCTCCCAATAAGTTATCTGAAGTAGGAAAACCAAAGGATGGAACTAAATCATAATCTTTAAAATTAATATCGTTATCACGATATTTCCCATAATAAACACCTTTTCCAATTATAAATAAGAATTCAGTATTCCAATTTTTGACAGACCAGTTGACAAAATTTCTAATAGATAATTCATGTCTATCTATTCCATATCCAAACTGTTCATAAACTTGGTCAATATTAATTATTTTAGGAGTATAACCGCCACCTATTACGCTTCCTCGATAGTTAGCATAATCTTGTATATGATTATATCCTGTTCCGTCATCATACAATTTTGAATGTGTTAATATTAAATAATTACCTCCTTGAGTAGGATCAAAATTTATAAAATTAACATTTTCAATTGTTGGTGTTTTATATGAATTTTCAGCAATTAAAACAAATCGACGACTAAATAATGAAGGGGGAACAGTAGCCACTATTCTATTATTAACTATTTGAGTATTTATTCTTGTTTTATTTGTTAAATCATATAATATTGGTGCATTTGTCCCATAATTAAAGTTTTGAATTTCAAGATATTGACGTTGAGTAGACGTATCTAATTCGAAAGGAAACCAATCAGTATTTGAGAAGTTAAATGTTCGAGGATATCTTACACTAAGGTATGCAAGTCTATATTTATCATCTGATGAAGCATTCCCAATTACTTTCACAGGTGAATTATAATTTGTTGTACTCATTGGCACTGTAATCTGGTAATTTTTAACAGCCCAATTAGAAAATGTATCATAGACATAAGGAATATTATTAATTTGTATTTCAGTTTGATGATTTCCATCTTCAGTCATTAATTGAATCTCAAATAATGCATCTGGTGCATTGGTTAAATAACGATGAGGTAATCCTGAATTAGTACTTTGATTAACACTATAAGCACTTTTTGTATATCCTTCTCCTAAATCATAATGTGCACTTACATGTCCCGATCCTCCTCTTTCAACACCAGTATTTAGTTTTTGATGCCATTCTATTTTTTTAGTAAACCAACAATAGCTTTCTTTTGGTGGCAGATTAGTCAAATCATTTGGAATTTCTGTTATAATATTGGAGTTAGTTGTAGTAATATCATAAGTCAAATAGTAAATCGCTGTATCTGTAAATAAACTATATTTTGGGTTCACTTGAAATTCTGGTTGTAAGTATAAGTATTTGTCTATTTCACCTTTATTTTTTTCTCCATAAAAAGTTAAGAAATCATTAGATGACAAATTACCGGTTTCGCTTATAAAAAACGGAATTGATTCTCCATTCTTGTATAACTGCAAATTCTGTCCTTGAGGTACAGAACTTCCATTAAATACACCAGCTGTATTTAATTCATTATAATCTAACCGATACATACCATCTTCCCCAACTTTTATTTTATAATAATCTTGATTATAATTTATCCATTCATTTCCATAAAGTGTATCGGATCCATTAATCATTTGTGCATTTACAGAAACTGTAAATAATATTACTAATAAAAAGGACAATAATAATTTATCAACTTTCATAATTTTGTTTTTCAGTTATTAGAATAACTTTATAATATTTTCAAGCAAATACCTAAATCAAAAATAGTTATTTGTGTATAGAATTCATACTACTTCATTAAAATTTAACACCGTAAGGTGTATTGAATTTATTTATTCCTTACCTTTGTCTATCAATTGACTTAAATATGTTACAACAAGAATATATAATTGAACCACCAAAAAAAGTTTCCATTAATTGGAGAGAACTTTGGAGATACCGTGAATTATTTTATTTCTTCACCTGGCGTGATATTAAAGTCAAATATAAGCAAACCATTTTAGGTTTTCTTTGGGCTATTCTACAGCCTATTGCTATGATGACTGTATTTGTTCTTTTCTTTGCTAAAGGACTTAATATCTCTACAGATAACTTACCTGCTCCTATTTTTTATTTTGTGGGATTAATGTTTTGGAATTTATTTAGTTCTGGTTTGAATAGTTCTGCAAATAGTATGGTAACAAATGCTGAAATAATAAAAAAAATATATTTCCCAAGATTAATTATTCCTTTTTCAGGCGTTTTGGTTGCTTTATTCGATTATCTAATGACCCTTATACCTTTTTTAGGTCTAATTATTTACTATTGGTTTACAACTGATTTCATTATTTCGGCACAGATATTCTATCTAATACCATTATCCTTACTACTAACAGTAGTTACTACAATAGGTTTAGGATGTACTATATCAGCATGGAATGTAAAATATAGAGATTTTCGATATGTTGTTCCTTTTATGATTCAGTTTTTATTATTTATAACTCCTGTAATTTATCCAGTTACTATGTTTGATAATATTCCATACCTGAAATACCTTTTAGCATTAAATCCAATGACTGGAGTAATGTTAATGGCTCGAAATAGTTTTTCAAGTGAGGCTTTACCTTTAGATTTAATTGGAATTAGTATATTTGCTGCTGTTCTTTTATTAATCACTGGTCTATATACATTCAAAAAAATGGAAGCTTATTTCGCTGATATTGCTTAATTAATTAGAAATTAAAATAAATTGAAACCAATATTAGAAGTTAGAAATCTCGGGAAACAATATAGAATTGGTGGACAACAAGCCTCCTATCTTAGTTTGCGTGAAAAACTATTAAAACCCTTTCAGCGACAAAAAAAAGATACTTTTTGGGCTTTAAAAGATATTAATTTTGATATTTACGAAGGGGAATGTGTTGGTATAATAGGTAGAAATGGTGCAGGAAAATCGACGCTTTTAAAGATTCTATCACAAATCACCCCACCAACAAAAGGACATATTAAAGCACGTGGAAGAATTGCCAGTTTGTTGGAAGTTGGTACAGGTTTTCACCCAGAATTATCAGGTCGCGAAAATATTTACTTGAATGGTTCTATATTAGGTTTAAAGCGTTCAGAAATAAATACGAAGTTTGACGAAATTATAGCCTTCAGTGGCGTTGAGAAATTCTTAGATACACCACTAAAACATTATTCCAGTGGTATGAAATTGCGTTTAGCTTTTTCAGTTGCAGCACATTTAGAGCCCGAAATTTTATTGATTGATGAAGTTTTGGCAGTTGGAGATGCAGAATTTC
>CAZEOC010000238.1:0-6448 GCA_964513525.1 uncultured Saprospiraceae bacterium
AAATAATTGAGGAAAAATATTGATATTTTCTAATGGAAACAAATCGTAAAAACAATCAGTTATTACTAATTCTTCAAACTTTTCTGCAAAGTATTTTTTAGAAAATGAATGAGATAAAGGATAACCAATTAAACCGTAATTTTTCATCTTTTATATTGCTATTTACATTACTTTTGTTAGTGAAGCAAAATAATTCACTAATTAAAATTTTACTTACTAAATCGTTCTAATGCAAATACTGCAACTGCACCAATAATGGCTAAAATAATAACGCCAATCACCATTGGTTCACCACTATAATTCATTGGTAAAACACTTATATCACGAAAAGGTACTTCTTCACCATGACTATTAATTCGAGTTTCTAAAACATTTCTCCAAGGCCAAACTTTGTTTAATGAACCAATCATAAATCCAGTTAAAATTGCTAAAGTTTGTTCTTTATAGGTTTTGAATGTCCAAGAAAATAAGTTGGCAAAAGTCAGTAAACCAACTAAACATCCAACGGCAAAAACACCAACTATTATTAGTTTATCTGTAGCTTGTGTCTCAATGAAATCACTTACAGCAGGTAAAATAATTTGATACATTCCCATTAATAATAAAATGAAACTACCAGAGATTCCTGGTAAAATCATCGCAGAAATAGCGATTGTGCCAGCGAAGAAAACCATTAATAAATTATCACTTCCTTGTGCTGGAACAGCAATTGTGATATAAAAAGCAATCGCTAAACCGACTAATAATAAACCGACTGTTGAAATGTTCCATTTCTGAATTTGCTTACCAATAAAAATAGCAGAAGCAACGATTAGACCAAAGAAAAACGCCCAAAGCATTTCTTTATTCGTTTCCATTAATCCAGTAATCAGCTTTGTGAAAAGTATAATACTCACAATCATTCCACCAAACAAAGCCACTAAAAAAGTACCATCAATA
The DNA here is from genome assembly GCA_964513525.1 of uncultured Saprospiraceae bacterium. Taxonomy (GTDB): domain Bacteria; phylum Bacteroidota; class Bacteroidia; order Chitinophagales; family Saprospiraceae; genus CAWVWD01. The sequence continues at coordinate 940 of CAZEOC010000238.1, forward strand.
GCTTTCCAAAAGCCTTTGATTCCATCTTCTTTTAATGTTTTGAATAGAGAGAAATTTACAGATTTAATTGCATCTAATAATCGCTCATAAATTCCTGTAATAAATGCGATTGTTCCACCAGAAACTCCTGGAATTACTTCAGCAATTCCCATTGCCATACCTTTCAAAAAAGTAAATATTGTCGTTTTCATGAAGGCAAATATAAATTATAATTAGGAATTAGGAATAAGTAATCAAAGATTAAATTTTGTAATCAAGTCCAATTCCTAAACCGACATTATAATGGTGTCGCCCAAATATGTCTGAATTGAATGTGGACAATGTTAAAATATTGCCAGAAAGAAAAGTATTTAAGTTTAGTTTTTCTGTTAATTCATATCTAACTCCGAAGTCAGTTTTTAATGAAAAATTAAATCTATTTGTATTGCCAATAGATTCTTCCGTAATAAAAGTACTTCCGTTATTATTGTAATTTACTCTATTGTCAATGCTGGAAGTATTCCAATATAAATTAGTTCCAAAAGCAATATAAGGCGAATATCGTTTATTTGACTTTAGTTTATATTCTGCTTGTAAAGGAATGCTAATGAAGTTATGATGAAAAGTCGATGAAATTTCATCATCTATAATTGGGAAATCATCAACATTATAAATCGTCTTATCTCCCATTTTTTGAATGGTAATTCCTGATTTTAAATCCCATTTTTCATTAATGGTGTAATTAAGATAAAGCCCAGTATTATAAGCGATAATCAAATCAGATTGGTGTCTAAAAAATAAGGCACTTTCTTCAAAGTTTTTATCTGGAAAATTTGCATAATGCGTTATATCTCCTTGTAAATAAGGTGTGATTGTAATTTGAGCATTCGCACAAATTGAAAATAACAAAAGCGAAATAATTGTAAAAGTTGATTTTTTTATGGTTTTAGTTTTTTGAATGACTAATTAAGTTTATGTGTTTCTAACGATTGTAGATTATAAAGTGTACCATCAATTTAGTGGAAAAAGTAAAACTAAGTTCTCTACTCTAAAATTTTCAATGAGAGTATTAGGTTTAACTACAAAGAGGTTCTACATATGTAGAACCTCTTTGTAATTTATAATATTAAATCTTATCAAATCTAACTGATTTCTAAAACATCGAAAGTTCGATTTTGATGTTTTGAGTTTTTATATTGTTCCGCAGTTTCTGCAATAGTTTGACGAATTGGTGTAAACTCAAAATTCGGAAATTTTGTACTGAATTTATCATTTTGATAATAGAACGTATTCGATGAACTATGAGCAGTTTCTTTAGTTAAAAATGGTTTTTTGCCTGTAATTTTTGACAATAACCAAGCTGCTCGCCAAGCTAATTCTCGAATAAAAGTATTGACTTTTATACTCGGTTTAGCTTTTCCTAAACTTTCAGCAATCCAATTTAAGAAAGTCGGATAAGCCACATTTTCACCATTCAAAATATAGCGTTCATCTACAATTTCAGAATTCATTACTAAAATCATTGCTTTCGCTACATCTCGAACATCTACAAAACCAGTTGTGCCCGTAGGATAGAATTTCAAGCCTTTCCAAATTTGACTAAAAAATCCATTTGTGCCATCTTCCCAACGACCACTTCCCATAATTACGGAAGGATTGACAGCAACAACTTCTAACCCTTCAGCAGAACCTCGCCAAGCTTCTTGTTCTGCCATCATTTTTGAAACAGCATAATTAGAATTCAATGGACTGCGTTCCCATTTTGTGTTTTCAGTTACAATTTCGGAATGTTTATTACGACCAATTGCAGCAATTGAACTGACATGTAATAATCGTTTCACACCCATTCTTAAAGCCATATTAACCACATTTGCAGTGCCTTCAGCATTTACTTTTTTCATCCATTTTGCTGTATTAGGTTCAAAAGAAACGACGGCTGCACAATGATAAACTTGCTCAATTCCTTGCATTGCTTCTTCTAAACTAACAACATCTAAAATATCTGCTTCAACCCATTCTACCTCATTTTCAATAGATTTCACTAAATCCATTGAACTGGATTCTCGACGTATTGCACGGACTTTTTCTCCTTGCTGTACTAAATACCTTAATAAATAACTTCCTAAAAAACCTGTTCCGCCTGTGATGAGTATTTTTGCCATTATTGGATGCTTTTGTTTTTAATAGTAAGTTATATTTGAAAAATATGTTCTTGTTAATGAATTAAAAAGTCAATTTTAGATATAAATCGTATTGCTATCCTAATATTTTTTCCATATTCTATTAAGGAACCAAAATTATCTAACAATATTGAAATTTTCATAGAAAATACATTATAAATTAATTATTAAAAACAAAAAGCACGAATGAGTCATTGTGTTTCTACAATAACTTATTCGTGCCTATGAACTAAAGTAAAATTAAGAATTATTCCTCAACTCTACGTTTCACAACAGAAGCATCAATTTTACTTCTCTTTAGATTTTTAGCTAAAATATTAGCTTGTTTTATGTTTTCTAATTTTGCAATACAAACCGTTTTGAAATTATCATCAAAAGTGATTAATTCGACTTGATAGCCTAATTTTTTAATTTCACTTAGTTTTTTATTAGCGTCTGCGTCTGTTCTATAAGCGCCAGCAACAACATAAAATAATTCTTTTTTAGACTTTAAGCCTTTGCCTTTATTTTTAGATTCATCAAATTCGATAACATCTAAACTTTCATAATCATAAGCGGCAATGCTTCTTGAAGGAACTTTAACTTCAGATGGAATATCATCCAAATCTTCATCTAAATCATCATCGTCAGCTGTCAATTGAATAGGTGTAGCCTTTTCAACTTTCTTTTCCTTGTTTTTCGCTGCTTTTTCAGCTAAAACTTCATCATATTCAACTTCAATAACAAACTCAGGTTCTTGAGCTTCTTCCTGTAAGTTATCAGATATGAATTGCTGTTGTGATTGTTGGTCTTGTTCTACCTCTGTGAACTTGTCCTTTCTTGAACAAGCAGTTACAGTAAGAATAACCATTATCCCAATTAATATTTTTCTTGTTTTCATAAATCTTACCAATTCTCTGAAGAGAATTTTAATTTTAAAGGTTTTGATTAATTAATCAAAAGTTGATTTTTTGTTTTTTATATTAATAATATATATAATATAATGCCAAAAACATTCAAATCTTTCAATTTTTTTAATAGTAGTGTGCAAATGTTAAATAGCAAAAACCATGCTTTAAGTGCTAAAATGTCTATAAATAAGAAAATATGATAAAAATATTGTATTTGAAAGTCTATATTAAATCATTAATTTTGCAATCTTATTTTAAGGAATAACTTTACATATTATACTAAATAAAATTACAATGTTGAAAACAACGCTTTCAAAAGAAGAGTTAATTGAATTAGAAGATAAATACGGTGCTCATAATTATCACCCTTTACCAGTTGTTTTGTCTAAAGGTCAAGGCGTTTATGTTTGGGATGTAAATGATAAGCGTTATTTTGATTTTTTATCGGCTTATTCTGCTGTGAATCAAGGACATTGTCATCCAGCAATTTTAAATGCTTTGACAGAACAAGCACAACAATTGACCTTGACTTCTCGTGCTTTTCATAATGATATTTTAGGTGTTTATGAAAAATATATAACGGAATACTTTGGTTACGACAAAGTATTACCAATGAATACAGGAGTTGAAGGTGGAGAAACAGCCATCAAACTTTGTAGGAAATGGGCTTATGAAGTGAAAGGAGTTCCGTCAAATCAAGCAAAGATTATTTTCGTAACAGGAAACTTTTGGGGAAGAACTTTAGCTGCAATTTCATCATCAACAGACCCATCAAGTACCAATAATTTTGGGCCATATATGCCAGGTTATGAATTGATTCCTTATAATGATTTGGATGCATTAGCGAAAGCTTTGGAAGACCCGAATGTTGCAGGATTTATGGTTGAACCAATTCAAGGAGAAGCTGGAGTTGTTGTACCAGATGATGGTTATTTGAAAACTGCTTTTGAAATGTGTCAAGCGAAAAATGTTTTATTTATCGCTGATGAAGTACAAACGGGAATTGCTCGTACAGGAAAACGTTTGTGTTGTGACCATGAAGGATTTCAACCAGATATTTTAATTCTTGGAAAAGCTTTATCTGGAGGTGTTTTGCCAGTTTCTGCAGTTTTAGCTCGTGACGAAATCATGTTAACAATCAAACCAGGCGAACATGGTTCAACTTATGGAGGAAATCCATTAGCTTGTGCAGTAGCAGTTGCAGCCTTACAAGTAGTTACAGACGAAAAGCTTTCACAAAACGCTACTTATTTAGGAGAAATATTCCGTGCGAAAATGCGTCACTTAATTGAAAAATGTGATTTAGTGACTTTAGTTCGTGGAAAAGGTTTGCTAAATGCCATCGTGATTAATGATACAGAAGATAGCGATACAGCTTGGAATATTTGTTTAGCTTTAGCTGAAAATGGCTTGTTAGCCAAACCAACGCATGGTAATATTATTCGTTTTGCTCCGCCTTTAGTAATGACGGAAAAAGAATTGCTGGAATGTTGTGAAATTATTGAAAAGACAATATTGGAGTTTGAAAAGTAGGTCAAGTTTTCTTACTCGACTTTTATAATAACGAAAACCGTTTTTCCTTGCTTTGGTGAGGGAAAGCGGTTTTTTTGTTTAGCAATTTCTAAATGATTATATTAAGATTTATAAATCAATTACATTTTATTGTTAATTATTAAACAATAATTACGAAATTTGTAATATTATTCGGAATTAGGTATCGGACACCTTTAAGGTGTCCGATACCTTTAAAACGAACAAAAAACTATGGAATTTTTAAAGAAACTCGGGCTTGAAGCGTATAATTTAGGAACAAGTACAGGTACAACTTGGCTTGGAAATGATAGCAGCGAAATTATCGAATCGTATTCGCCAGTTGATGGGAAATTGATTGGAAAGTCGACTGTTACAACAAAGGAAGAATACGAAAAAGTAATGAGCGATGCGAAAGCTGCATACAAAGTTTGGGCAAAAATGCCTGCTCCAAAACGTGGTGAAATTGTACGACAGTACGGAAATGTCTTGAGAGAATATAAAGAACCTTTAGGTCAATTGGTTTCTTACGAAATGGGAAAATCACTACAAGAAGGTTATGGAGAAATACAAGAAATGATTGACATTTGTGATTTTGCGGTTGGACTTTCTCGTCAGTTGTACGGATTGACGATGCACTCAGAGCGTCCGAATCACAGAATGTATGAACAATGGCATCCTTTAGGAATTGTTGGAATTATTTCAGCATTTAATTTTCCAGTAGCAGTTTGGTCTTGGAATGCAATGTTAGCTATGGTTTGCGGTGATGTTTGTGTTTGGAAACCATCTGAAAAAACGCCTTTATGTGGTGTGGCTTGTCAGTTATTATTACAGAAAGTATTGAAAGAAAATAATTTGCCAGAAGGTATTTCTTCTTTAATCAATGGAGATTATAGAGTTGGTGAATGGATGACAAATGATACTCGTATG
>CAZEOC010000239.1:0-6445 GCA_964513525.1 uncultured Saprospiraceae bacterium
TATTTAAAGCATACTTTTGCATTAGTTATTAAAAGTAACTATTATAAATTAAATATACAATCTTTATGGAAAATTCAACTAAAAGTAAATTAATTCAAGATTTGAAAAATGTATTTCAAGAAACAATTAATTGGATAAATGAACAACCTGAAAGTCATTTTAATGAGAAAATCGTTGTAGATAAATGGTCAATCGCAGGGCATTTATACCATCTTATAAAGAGTACGAAAGCGGTTACAAAAGGAATGTCAAATTCCAAATTAGGACTTAGAACAATGTTTGGAAAATCAAATCGTACAGAAAGAACTTATGACGAAATGGTTGAGAAATATGAAAGTGTTGTTGTCAAAAATAGCTTTAAAACATTAAAAACTTATGAAGCTGACGCTAATAGAATATTTGACCGTTCCGAATTAATCAAACGATTTGAAGATGAATTGTATGATTTTATCAAAGTCGTAAACAAATGGAATGAAGAAGATATGAGCGTATACATTTTGCCACATCCAGCTTTGGGCAAATTGACGATAAGAGAGTTTATCTTTTTTACAATCTTACATACTTATCATCATTTGAATAATTTGAAGACTAATTATGTGAAATAATATTTTAACTGATATATTTTATTCAAACTCTATTTGAAGGAGATGTTGTTAAATAATATCTCCTTCTTTCAAAACAAAACAAAGAAATTTATAGTCGAATTAGTCACAATCTATATTAAAATCAAATTAATCAGCCTTTTTTTCTATCCAATTAATTATAGCTTTTGACACTTTTTCTTGGTTAACATCCAACATCATATCATGAGCAATATTATCAAATATTTTTAATTCTGCATTATACCTTTTGGCATTATCTTCAATTTCATCGACTAAAAATATTGTATCATCTTTTGCTCCAATTACAAACATTGGTACTTTTAAATGATGATTAAGTTTAACCCTTGGATACAACATATTTATAAAAACTAAATAGGATTCAGAACATAATTTATTAGAATACTCTTTTAAATCTTCGGTTGAGAGTGCTTTACTGAAAAACGAATCTCTACTTTTTTCTAAAGAATTGACCAAACGATATAAATCAAAACCTAAAAGAGCAGGATAAGCATATGGTTTTTTCAAAAATCTTAAGGTAGTTTTAATAACACCATAATAAGGAGCAGAAGCCATTAATATCACTTTTTTACAAGTGTTCTTTTCAAGAAATTTTTGAACAATTAATCCGCCCATAGAATGACCAATTATAATAGGAGAGGAGTCAAGCTTTTGTACTTCCTTTTCTAAAGCTTCTACATAATCGGCAATTTTATATTTATTTATTCCTTTAATTTTTCCATATTTATCATGACCAGGCAAATTGAAAGTAATTACATTATAGCCATGATTAGAAAAAGTTGGTTTAAAGTATTTATCCCAACACCATTTTCCATGCCATGCTCCATGTACAAAAATTACTGTTTCTTTTTTCAAGTACTTATTTATTTGTAATAAATATTTATACAAATTTTACTTGATTTTGTACAAATACTTATATTAGTTTCATCCCTGTTTTATTGAGTGTTTATTCGAAAAAGCATTCCGAATTAGATATTATATTTAGAGGGATTTTCGATTTATTTTATCAATTGAATGCTATAAAATTTCGCTATTCAATATTACCGTTTCTCCAGAGTCTAAATCAAATTCTAATTCAACCCAACCAATTTTGATTTCATTATTTTTGATTAGTTTGAATCCTAAATAATAAGAAGCTTGTTCCGTTACATGATGCGGTTCCCATTGACTTTGCCATTCTCCATCAAAATTATTGTAGATTGATATAATATCTTCGCTCCATCCTGCATCATTCCAAAATAGTGGTTCATTTACATTTTCGATTATATCACTTAATTCGGTTAAAAAAAGATTTTGACTTTGTTGTTTATGTAAAACTTGATGATTACCGATAGGTCTAAAATAGCCAACGATACGTTCGTCGCTAACGTTAGAGAAAATCATTTCACGAGAATATTCGATTTTGAAATCCTCGAATCCGTCGTTATCAAGGTCTATATTTTGAGTAACTGGAAGCTCAGGTATTTCTGAAGTATAAACATCATCAGGATTTTGACGATTAGGACTTTCATCATTTCCACATCCTGTGAAAAGAATTAAAAATATTAAGCATTTGAAAAGTTGATTTGAATACATGTTAATGATTTTATTAATAAAACTAGTTTGATTTGTTATTTTTAAATAACGAAGCAAAGGCAAGAAATACTTATGTTGGTTTCATATTATCATGTTTGAAAATTATATCAGACTGATATTCTTTTACTTATTTACTTACGCTTATTCAGATTTGAATAAACTATAAGTCGTTTTAATTGTACTTTTTAAGGAAGTTGAAATAGTCGAAACCATTATCTATATTTTTTAATTGTAAAATATAATGTACTTCACAAAAGTCTGAAAAATCCATTCCTCCAGCTTTGATTGATTTGTTGAGGTATCTATTTTCTGCACCATTATAAGTGTTCGCAAGACTTACTGCTAAATCCCATATTGCTATAATCGCTGCATCTTCTACTATCTTTTTATAATCTATTTGATTTGAATTGTTGAAACCTGGTGTTCCATTATTCAAGGCATTTCCATCTGGAATTTTGTGATAATGAGATTGCGTTTTTACAAAGGCGAGATTTTCTTTACCCGTTACTTTTTCATTCCAATTACTATGTTGTACAATATGAATTCTATTTTTTGTATCAATTTGCTTCATATCTTTCTGAATCTTTGATACTAAACTGGCAGAAAAGTCTGACTGACCAGCATCAGCAATCCATATATTTCCACCTTTATTAAGCACTTTTTCTACTTTTATAAACACTTCGTTGAGTGCCTTATCGACATCAGAATGTGCATCGCTCCACAAATCACCAAATGCTAATTCGAAAAGAGTATTTGCTGGAACATATTTTCCACCTTGAACGCCGTAACTTCCAGCAACAGCATGATAATTTAATTTTGAAAATTTCGACAATCTAACTAATGAAGCTGCTGCCGCAACAGAATGAAGATCATCAACATCGGTCTTGCAATCATAATTCAGTAGAAGGAAGTCTTTTTTAGAATTAAACTTGACATCACTTGAAACTTGACTTGTTTTATTATTTACTTTTTTATTAGAGTTACACGAACCAAAGGTCGCTAATAGAAAAATCATGAAAACTATTCTAATCGCTTTTTTCATTTAGTATAATTTTGATATTAATGAATAATCATCTTAGATAATAGTTTGATAAATGTATCACCTAATTTAGGCATTAAAATTAGGAATCAATTATTAATAAAGCTTATACAGCGTCAAATTTTTATATCTGTTTTAATTCTTATTTATTATTATGTCGATTTTTTGAATGGAATTTTTACTATTTCCTCTTTATTAATGGAAGGTGAAGATTTGTAAATATTGGGTTTGATTATTTATTCGTTGATTTTACGCTAAGCATTCCAGGACTTTGGGAAAAATTATTGGGCAAGAAAAAACGTAACTTTCCTTAATGATTATTAAAAAAAAGTTACGTAAATCTTGAATAGTTTATTCATCAAAAGATTAATATTAGTTGAAGTAATACAACTTTTTAAGTCTTGATATTCAGATGAATAGATACTTTATTCGCATTAGATTTAAAATCAAAAATGCTTCTATTAATAGTAATTTTCTTTATGATTATTTATCTCCAAAATAAGATACTGCTCCACCACTTAAGAAATCTTCTCTTACAGGACTGAATGTGTCAATTAACATTCCTTCTTCCAAACAAACTGCGCTATGCAATAAGTTAGGTTCAATATAAACACCATCTCCTGCTTCTACGATTTGCTTTACACCATCGATTTCGAATTCAAACTTACCCGAAACGCAGTAAGTAGCTTGTGTATGGAAATGTTGATGCGGTGATCCTAATGCACCTTTATCAAATTTTACTTTTACCATCATAATTTGGTTATCATAACCTAAGAATTTTCTTGATACTCCTCCACCAAGTTCTTCCCATTCCATATTTTTTGTGATCACGTACTTCTCACTAAATCTTTTCATATTAGTTATTTTGTTGTATAGTTTTTATTAAAAATAAACATTTAGGCAAGATAATTCATTTCTTACAATTTCTAAAAAATGTGAAGTTTCTTTTTATAATCAAGATTTTAAGTTAAAATTATTTCATAAAAGTTAAAAAAGACAGAATAACTGTATTTGGTTTACTTCATAAACTTTTGGGACAGGATGAACAAGATATTTAATGGTCAACCATTAATTTTAGATTTTTTTGCAAACAAAAAATATCCTATCATCCTGTATTAAATCCTCTAATTGATATTTTATATAGAGTAGAATTAATTTTTCTTTATTCCATCATCACATTCAATAGAAACGCTTGTTTGGGCATTTTACTTTTTGTAACTAAAGTATCAATTATAAGGTAAACGCATCAAAAAAAACGTGAATTTAATTGACTTAAAAACCCAATTTTTTAAATGTTGCCTTGTTCAAAAGTTCTTATGCACAGAAGCATCTAAAGAGGCAGGGTTTTAAAAGTTGTTTACTCCGATTTTTATCGGAATCTAAACGTGAATTTTTGAATTTTGATACGTTTACCCAATCAATTAAAATTCATTTCCTTTATCTAAGTAAGTGCTTGGACATAATTAAGTGGGTTTTTACTATCGAGCTTATTTTTTGTCAAATTGACTCACAAAAATCAGTTCATAGCCGTAGTTACGGACTTATTTTTTGAGGAAAAGTTGGTGAAAAAGAAGCCGATATAAAAGTCTAATTAATTTTGTCCAAGCACTTAATCGGTCATAAATAAATATGATTACTTGGATAATTTTATATATTAGTTTTTTCCTATTCCCTGAAGTGAAGAATTTTGATTTAATTGATGTACGACTAATTTATGAGGTATTTATTTGGAGTTACTATTATTTGGGCTTTTTCGTTTAGCTTAATTGGCGTATATCTTTCTGGGGTTGTTGATGCATGGTTTTCAGTATTGATGCGTATCGGTATCGCTACGATGATATTTTTGCCTTTTTTAAAGCTGAAAGAAATTAAAGCAGAAACAATTTTTAGTCTTATCGGAGTTGGTTCGGTTCAGTTAGGTTTAATGTATTGTTTTTACTTTCAATCGTTTAGATTTCTTACCGTACCAGAAGTGTTACTGTTTAGTGTATTGACACCAATTTATATTACTTTAATAAATGATATTTTAAGTAAGCGATTTCATAAAGGACATTTATTTACTGCTTTAATAGCCGTTTTAGGAGCTGCTTATATACAATACTCCAGTATTAGTGAAAATGTTATTTTAGGTTTTTTAATTACGCAAGGTGCCAACCTTTGCTTTGCTGTTGGTCAAGTTGCTTATAAGTATTTATTGAAATCTACACCTGAATTAGAAAGTACACCAAAGCATACTATTTTTGGATTATTCTTTATTGGGGCGTTTTTAGTAGCACTAATTGCTTTTTTCATTTTTGGCTCAACAGAAAAATTACCAACTACATCCGTTCAGTGGGGCGTAATAATATATCTTGGCGCTGTAGCTTCAGGTGCAGGTTATTATTTTTGGAATAAAGGCGTTGTTTTGGTAAATACAGGCTCATTAGCGATTATGAATAATGCCTTAGTTCCATTAGGGTTAATTGTCAACCTTGTTATCTGGAATAAAGAGGCAGACCTTACGAAGATTTTAATTGGTGGAAGTCTTATTTTCGCTTCCCTTGCTCTTAATGAATATATAATAAAAGAAATCAAGGAATAGCAAAGTATCTTCAGAAAGGATGATTAAGCGGTGTTATTTTTTTTATATTTCTGTAGTAAATCTAAAGGAATATGGCAATAAGAATGGTCATTGGGATGCAAAGTTAATCTATCTTGATGTTCTTCATCACTTGGGATATAATTCGTTAATGGAAGTACTTCAATAGCTATCTTTTTTATGGTTTTATTTGTATCGTTTAATCTCTGCTCTACTGTTTGAAGACAATTTTTTGCTTGTAATAGGTGATTTTGATTATTGCTGTAGATGCCGGTGCGATATTTCTCTCCTATATCGTTTCCTTGTTGGTTGATACTATAAGGGTCAATGATTTCTAAAAAGTAATGAATTAAATCTTCAACTGAAACAACCTTAGCGTCAAAAGTTGTTTTGACACATTCTGCATAACCATCATAGGCGGTTTTAGTGGATTTCGTCAAGCCATTAGCTCTCCCAGCTTCGGTCTCCAGTACGCCAGGTAGATGTTTTAAAAACTCTTGTACACCCCAAAGACAACCTCCTGCAATATATATCGTTTCCATTGATAATGTTTGTTCAATTAATTATTCTTTTTAATAATTACTGCCAACGTTTGCAGAAACGCCGTAGCGGCTTCTTTGCCGCTATGGACGA
>CAZEOC010000240.1:0-6397 GCA_964513525.1 uncultured Saprospiraceae bacterium
CAATTACGATACAAGCGAATTAGATAATATGTTTTTGAAGTATTAGAGAAATTTTCCACAAAGGAAGACAAAGCGATTATTTGAAAATTATCATTATAATTTATTTGTGAAAATTTGTGGAGAATTTCTCTTAATACATTTAGTAATTTTCAAAGAATCTATTTTTTATAAATTCTTAAATAATTATTTTTTATGAAAAAAAAATTTGTCTTAAATAATTGGTACATCTTCTTGTTAATAGCACTTTTAAGTAGTTCATGTGAAAAAGAAGAATTGTCTAATATTACGATAGAAACTAAAACTGTAACTGAAAGTAATAGTAACCAAACTATTTCTTTAAAAATATCACTTTCAGAACCTGCAAAGGCAAATGTTACTTTTACCGTTTCTACAAGAGAACGTACAGCATTAGCTGGTGACGATTTTATTGAATTTCGAAATTTAGCTGGCGAAATACCTGCGGGTATGTCTGAAACAATGGTTGATATAGAAATCATTGGTGATAATATTTTTGAAGAAGACGAAATATTTTTTGTACTTCTTGAAGATGTTATCAATGCTACGCCAACAGTAGAAATCGTACAAATTGACATTTTGAATGATGATACTGACCCAAATACAACATTGCAAGGACCTTCTTCACCTGAACAATATGTAGGAATGAATTTGATTTGGAGAGATGAATTTAATTCTAATCTTGATGGTAATAATTGGACACAAGAATTTGGCGATAATTGGTATAACAATGAACTCCAAACTTATACAGACCAAGATCGTAATGTTTGGACACAAAGCGGTAATCTTATCATAGAAGCAAGAGAAGAAGCTTCGCCTTATGGAGGAAACAATCCTTATACTTCTGGAAGAATTATTACACAAGACAAGTTTGAATTTAAATACGGTCGAGTTGATATTCGTGCAGCTATGCCTGAAGGACAAGGCATTTGGCCTGCATTATGGACTTTAGGTGCAGATATTGATGTAGTGAATTGGCCAAGCTGCGGCGAGATTGATATTCTCGAAATGATTGGCGGAGGCACAGAAAACGTAGCTAACAATGCGATGCACTGGCAAGGTGATACTGAAAAAGAACAAGAAGAGGGTTCATATACGCTACCAACTGGTTCTTTACATGGCGAGTACCACGTTTATTCTATTATTTGGGATTCCAATTCTGTTACTTATTTGATTGATGATATCGTTAGAGATATTATTGATATTCAAGCATCGGATATGACAGAGTTTCATGCACCTCATTTTTTAATTATGAACGTGGCAGTAGGTGGAGATTGGCCTGGTAATCCTGATGCAACAACTTCATTTCCTCAGCGAATGGTAGTTGATTACGTCCGTGTATTTCAAGATCAATAATTAGAATTTGAACCTACTCATTCTTTGGAATGAGCATTAAAAAAATTAATAAAATATTAAATCAAAACTTATGTCAATAAAAAAAATAGTATTGTTTATACTTCCTTTGTTTCTTGTGCTGTCATGTGGCGATGATCCTGAAATACCTCCATTTATAGAACCTGATAATGACGGAACAGCTTTTACAGATATGAGAGATATCTCAGCTATGCAGTTAGTCGCAGATATGAAATCAGGTATTAACTTAGGTAATACATTAGATACAGAAAGTGAAGACGAAACGTTTTGGGGCAATTCATTGACAACAAAACCAATGATTGATGCTTTAGCAGAAAGAGGTTTCAAAACATTAAGGCTACCTGTAACTTGGGGCTATCATATGGGTGCTGCACCTGACTATTTGATTGAACAAGCTTGGATGGACAGAGTGGAAGAAATTGCAAACTATGCTTTTTCAAATGATATGTATGTAATTATCAATATTCATCATGATGACGATTGGATCATTCCAACTTATGCCAAAGAAGCCGAAGTAGCAAATAGGTTGAGTAAAGTATGGACACAAATTGCTAACCGATTTGAATCATACGGTGATTACCTTGTTTTTGAAACGCTTAATGAACCGAGAGAAAAAGGAACACCTCACGAATGGAATGGTGGAAGTGCTGAAAATCGTGATGTTATTAATACATTTCATAAATCGTGTGTAGATGCCATACGTGCTACAGGTGGTAACAATGCAGAACGTTTTATTATGGTTTCAACTTGTGCTGCGAGTTCTGCTCCTGATGCCATTAATGATTTAATTATTCCTAATAATGATGAAAAAATCATCGTTTCGGTTCACAGTTATTTCCCTTTTCCTTTTGCATTAGGAGGTACTGACCCTGATTGGGGAACAGATACTGATAAACAAGAATTAGATGCTGAATTAGATAAAATCTATAACAAGTTCGTTGCAAATGGTCGTGCAGTTATTATGTCAGAATGGATTTCTGGTGATAAGAATAGTGTCGCTGCGGATAGATTAACACATGCTACTTATTATTCTGAAGGTTGTGCGAGTAGGCAAATTGCACCTTTAGTTTGGGATGTAGGGAATTCATCTGATGACGCAGGAGTAATGGATAGACGTAACTTAACTTGGTTTTTACCAGAAATAGCGGATGCTATTATTAATGCAACAAAATAAAGACTGTCTTTGAAACTAAAATTTAAAAGGATTTAAACGACATTAAAAAGAAAAAAATAAATGAATTCAAAACCAATTATGTTGATAACACTATTATTAATGATAGTATTTGTGTTACCAAGTTGTCAGCAAGGAGAAGATACTAAAAAAGCAAATGATGAGGATATTGAAACTCGTATTGATGCTTTAATGGAAGAACTAACACTACAGGAAAAAATTACAATGATTCATGCCAGTTCTGCTTTTACAAGTGGTGGCGTAGAACGCTTAAATATTCCAGAACTCGTTATGTCTGATGGTCCTCATGGTGTAAGACATGAACATGGACGAGATTGGGCAAAAGATGAAAACGTATTGGATAGTAGTACTTATTTACCTGTCGGAACGGCTTTGGCTGCGACTTGGAATACTGATTTGGGTTACAAGTTCGGAGAGGTGTTGGGAAGCGAAGCCCAGTTTCGTGGAAAAGATGTGATTTTAGGTCCAGGACTAAACATTATTCGTTCACCATTGAATGGTCGTAATTTTGAGTATTTAACAGAAGACCCATATTTGAATAGTCGAATGGTTGTTGGTTATATCAAAGGTGTACAAAAACATGGTGTTGCTGCGTCTGCCAAGCATTATGTAGCCAATAGTTTAGAATTTGATAGAGAATATGTGAATGTTGAAATGAGCGATAGAGCATTGAGAGAAATATATTTGCCAGGATATAAAGCTGCTGTTCAAGAAGGAGAAGCCTTAACTGTAATGGCTGCTTATAATAAGTTTCGAGGTGTTTATTGTGCGCATAGCACTTATTTGTTAGATGATATTCTGAAAGAGGAATATGGTTTCGAAGGTTTGGTCGTGAGTGATTGGGCTGCAGTGAAAAATACGATGGAAGCCGTCCAAGCTGGTGTTGATATTGAAATGGGAACAGATTTAACAATGTTCGCCGATACATTGGATTATCGCAATTTTTTCTTGGGAGATACTTTGTTGACTTTAGTAGAAAACGGAACAGTTGATGAAGCATTGATTGATAAAAAAGTAAGGAGAATTCTACGTGTTATGTTTCGTTTAGGAAAATTTGATGATGTGAAATTCAACGGCGAATACAATACAAAAGCACATCAACAAATCGCCAGAGACATTGCTGATGAAGCGATTGTCTTATTGAAAAACGAAGATAATCTATTGCCGCTTAAAAAAGATGATATTAAAAAAGTAGCAGTAATCGGTGTCAACGCAACTCGAAAACAAGCTGGTGGCGGAGGAAGTTCACAAGTCAAAGCATTTTATGAAATTACACCATTACAAGGTTTACAAAATCTTTTAGGTAATGATGTAGAAATTGAATATGCTCCAGGTTATGAAATTACTAAAGATGGAAAAGTAAATGAAAAACTCATCAAAGAAGCTGCTGCTGTAGCGAAAAATGCAGATGCTGTGATTTATGTTGGTGGTTTAATCCATGGTTATACAGACGAATGGAATGACAATGCTTATGATGCAGAAGCAATTGATAAATCTGATATGTATTTGCCATTTGGACAGGATAAATTGATTAATACACTTTTGGTTGATAATCCGAATATGGTCGTTGTTTTAGTTGACGGTGGACCAGTAGATATGCGAAATTGGGAAAGTCAAACAAAAAGTATTGTACAAGCTTGGTATGCAGGAATGGAAGGTGGAAATGCCTTAGCAGATATTTTGTTTGGAAACGTCAATCCTTCTGGAAAATTACCAATGACTTTTCCTACTAAATTGGAAGATAGTCCAGCACATTCCTTAGCTTCTTATCCTAATAAAGAGAATATGCTAATTGACCATAAAGAAGGAATTTTTGTTGGGTATCGTTATTTTGATACGTACAAAGTTGAACCTGCTTTTGCTTTCGGTCACGGTTTATCTTATACCACTTTTGACTATAGTGATTTAAAAGTTACTAAAAAAGGAAAAGATAAAGTTAAAGTTAGTGTAACTGTTACCAATAGTGGAAAAGTTGCTGGAAAAGAAGTCGCTCAATTTTATGTAAAAGACGAAGTTTCAGCTTTAAAACGTCCAGAAAAAGAGTTGAAAGCTTTTCAAAAAATAGCATTAGAGGCAGGAAAATCAGCAACTGTAGAAGTAGAATTAAATGCAGAGTCGTTTAGTTACTACGATGATACAAAAGGTGAATGGGTTTTAGAAGCTGGTAAATTTACCATTTCGGTTGGTGCTTCTTCTAAAGATATTCGATTATCTGAAGATGTAGAATTGTAATCTACTATAATAATTTTTCTGTAACCTTATTTTAGGACGACACAAGAAAATTAAAAAAACCGTCCTACTAAATATTTAGTAAGACGGTTTTTTAATTACTTATTGTTATGCAAATAAAAATTTAGTTTACACAATACATATTCTAATTACTAAAAAATATCCTTTTGGAAAAGACTCAATTAAAACAATTCAAATCTATTCTATTGAAATAATTTAATTAGTAATCGGTAAAATTTTAGTCCAACCTTTTCCATTTTGTTGAACTCTAATCAAATAAGCACCAGTAACTATATCATCAAATGTCCATTCATCTTGTCCATTAGATTGTAATTGCTTAAGTAATTGTCCTTGTAAATTATATACTTGTACATCAAAACTTCCTACATCATTTGCTGTGAAAAACACTTTATTATCCGCAGTATATAATTGAAAAGGAGCAGTTTTTATACTTTGAGTCGAAGTGAATAACTGAGCTCTTGAAGAAGCTGCTTGAACGATATTTTTATTACCGCTTTCTTGCAAAATTGAGATTCCAACCAATCGGCTCCAATCCCAATTACTTCCCAAAGTAATTGTTTGTGTAAACATTACAGAATCGCCTACAGCCGTTGCTGGTGTAATTGTTTTTCCATCTACTTCAAAAACTGAAGTTCTAAATACATTATAATGTAAACCTTCTCCATTCGGTGCATTATAATAAACAGTATCTTCTGCCAATGCCGTAAATAATTTTAAATCTACAAAATTATGTGTTGCTTCTGTTTTCACAACAACAGCAACTGTTGCTTGTCCATTATTAATATTATCAATATTTACTCGCACATTAAAAGGAGACATCTGTCCAGCTTGATTACTAAATAATGTCGCATCTCCAAAACTCGTTGAAGGCGAAATCACACTTCCTTGAACCACAATCCGAGGTGTTGCACCATATATGTTATAATAATTTGTCCGTCCATCATTTCCTGTTACATCTTCTTGATTAAATAAGCATGAACTATAAGGTGAACTTGGATGAATTGCCAAATGTAAAACATCGGGATTATTATTCAAATTGGTAAATAAACCTGGATTTCTGCTGGCACAAGTGCCACATAAAGTATTTGTGAAATGTTCTACAACAACTGTTCGTGGAACTTGAGCAAAAAGGGAGATTGATAATGCAACAAATAATACGGTAAATAACTTTTTCATCTTTTAATATTGAGTGATTTTGTAAATTTTAATAACATAAGTACGTTTGAAGGCTGCTTTTGTTATTAATAAAGCGAGTTAATCATAGGAATTGTTCAGATAACGACATACTTAATTCACAAAAAAACAATTTCAAAAAAAATAATAAATTAAATAATAAAGTTTTTATTAGCGTAATTAATTGATTTTCAATATTTTAATTAAAACGATTTATAATTATTCATATGTTTGGATTGATTTTTGTTGCTATATATGAAAATACACTAATGTCACATTATTAAATGTTTAAATGTTTAACATCAACAAATATATTATCTTTTTATTTAATTTAATACGTCACAATATTGAATAATAAAAAATAAAGTAGGTAAAAAGCAGTGCATATTTGTA
>CAZEOC010000241.1:0-6388 GCA_964513525.1 uncultured Saprospiraceae bacterium
GATATTTAATGGCAAGCCATTAAATTTATTTTTTTGCAAGCAAAAAACATCCTGTTTATCCTGTAAATCCTGTCCAAAAAGGTTTACGAAGTAAACCAAATACAATTATTCTGTCTTTTTAATTTTTATGAGAAAACTCTTTTTCAAAATAATTTTCTATTCAAAACAAACCAAATATGACATTAGAAGAAAAGGCAGATTTGAAATCGAAAATATATGCAACGATAACGGAAATGGAAGAAAAAGTTAGAGCTTTGGAAGGCATGACAAAACCAATTTCTCCAGAAAATTCGATTGGTCGAGTGAGTAGAATGGATGCAATCAATAATAAAGGTGTCGCTGATGCTGCAATGCGTTCAGCTAAAAAACGATTAGCAAAACTGCAACATGCTTTAGTAAAAATCGAAGAACCTAATTTTGGAAGTTGCTCCGTATGTAGTAATTCTATACAGCCAAAACGCTTAATGTTTATGCCTGAAAGTACTCGTTGTGTGCGTTGTGCTGATAGACGATAATCGTAAAATTACTTTCTGCTAAACGGGAACTTTGCATTAAGTCCAAATATTAATATCAAAGTCAGTAAAATTGGAATAATCGCTGCATGAAAATCTTGTGGAAAGAATGGAAAACTAACTAATAATAAAAGATTCATTACTGCAAAAACTTTAAAATATATTGTTTGATAATCTTTGGTTTTTGAAGGTCGCCAAAGCCAAAACGCAGTAATTATATGAAGTGGAAAAGCCCAAAGAATATTCAAATTGTTTTTGGTTGGTGCATGGTCTGTTCCAAACCACATAAAGGTTAAAATCAAACCTGCAATTCCTGCAATTAATACAAAAATCCCATTCCAAATATTAGTAAATCTTGAAGTCTTGAATGCTATATTCATTACTAAAGTAAAACCAAATAATATCCAAAATAATACAATCGGTGAAATAGAAAAGCCTTCTTTTTCTACTTTAATTTCTTTGGTTAATACTCGATAATTATTGACTAATGCTTTTGTTGTATCGGGCGTTTTAATCGTTGCAACAGCAAAACTATTGTTTAAATATTTTGGTAAAAACATTTGTTCTTCAAAAGTCGCAATTTCATCCGCAGGTAAACCTAAAGCTAAATCAATTCCAAAATTCAGCCACGGATTTGGTGCCGTAAATTCTCTCAATAAGTCTCTAAAAGGAACATTTTTGGTTACGATTTCTTTATCATAACTAATCGAAGTTGCAAAAGTGGTATCGACTACATCACGCATTATCGTTGCACAATTATCAAAGAAAAAATCGTATAAATAATAGCGGTTTTCAGGTTTGTGATTATTCTGAAGGAAATCAAAAATGGCTTGTTTTTCGATTTGGTCAAGTGCAAAAACTTGTTCTTCTAAAGTTTGATTTCGATATTGAGCGACTCTAACAACTCGGTTAAATTCTTGTGTAGATAAAAAATAATTCAATTTTCCACGAATAAAATTCAAGATAAAATTAGGTTCGTCCCAATTGAAAGTTCCATAATTATAAACAATATCAAACCGATTGATTGGGTCGTAAACACGAAAAGAACTATGCCCAAAAGTCGTATACACCTCAGTTGTTGGCGAATAAGTCAACAAACTAATTTGTGCTTTTTCTGATAATTGTTGCCCACTCAATTGTGTCAAGGAAGCAATAATCAATATTATTAATAATTGGAATTTCATATTTTTTAGTTGCAGGTTGCGAGTTGCGAGTTACGGGTTGGACGAATTGATGTAACCTACTTTAGTGAACGCCAATTAGAAACCGTGTCGATTTTAAAAATCGACACGGTTTAACCAAAAAAGTAGGTCATTCCAATTCGTAAAAACCCGCAACTCGCAACCAGTAACCCGGAATTTTATTTTTTAATCAAACCTTCATTTGCTGCTTTATGCGTTGCAGAATTTAATTCTACTTTCTTTGCAGGTGATTTTCGTAAACGCATATTTAAGATTTCTACGATTAAAGAGAAGAAAATAGCGAAGTATAGATATCCTTTTGGAATCGCTCCAATTGAAGAACCTAAAATCTCAATATGTCCTAAATGCGCACCTTCTGTGATTAACATAAATCCAATTAAAATCAAGAAAGATAAACCCAAAATTTGAATAGTAGGATTTCTGTTGACGAAAGTTCCAACAGGATTTGCGAAAACCATCATAATTATCATTGAAATAATAATCGACGTAATCATAATTGTCAATGCACCTGCCATTCCATTAGTCATACCAACAGCTGTAAGAATAGAATCGGCAGAGAAAACGATATTGATTAAAGTAATTTGAATAATCACTTTTGTCATTGTACTCGTTCCTTTAGCGTTTCCTTCTTCGTCGTGTTCTTCTTCTGTATCTAATTTATGGTGAATTTCAGAAGTACTTTTATAAATCAAAAATAATCCACCAACTATCAAAATGATACTTTGCCAAGATAAACCACCTTGAATAAAACTATTATCAAAATGTATGATTTCTGCTTGTGCAGCAATCAATATATTAATACCAAATAATAAAACAATTCGCAAAATCATTGCTAAACCCAATCCAATATTGGTCGCTTTTTTCTGCTCTTTTTTTGGTAATTTATTAGCTTCTAATGAAATAAAAATAATATTATCGATTCCTAAAACGACTTCCATAAAAGTCAACATTAAGATACTTACTAACGCTTCCGGTGTGAATAATACACTAAAATCCATGTTTTGAAATATTAAGTTTTAAATATAAAAAATCGAATTCCAGAATATCAAATATTGAATTCCAAATGTCGAAGTTTGACGAATTTTATCATGAAAAAATTTTATCCTAATTTTTTCAATCATTTAATAAATTTCATTTTAGTTTGTAAAATTAACATAATTTATAAAGTATCCGTTAATTCTTTGAATTACAAAGATATAAAGAACACAAAGTTTTTTATCATGTCGTTTTTATAAATATATATTTATGAAAGCTCCTACTGTTCTTTGTATCTTTGTAATTCAAAAAAAGTAAGAAAATGCAAGTAAAAAATACAGCGATTTTATTAATTCATTGTCCAGATAAAGAAGGAATTGTAGCAGCAATAACTGATTTTTTATATAAAAACCATGGAAATGTTGTAGACTTAGAACAACATGTTGATAGAGATACAAATGTATTTTTTATGCGTGTGGAATGGGAATTAGAAAACTTCACTATAGAAAAAGATAAAATTGAAGACTATTTTGAAACCTTGATTGGGAAACGATTTGAGATGAAATGGAAATTACATTTCTCCAATCAAAAACCGAAAATGGCCATTTATGTTTCTAAAGCTTCTCACTGTTTATATGATATTTTATCTCGTTTCCAATCTAAAGAATGGGATGTAGAAATTCCTTTAATCATTAGTAATCATCCAAATTTGGAATTTATTGCGAATCGATTCAATATTCCATATTATCATCTACCGATTACAAAAGCTAACAAAGCTGAACAAGAAGCTAAACAATTGGAACTGTTGGCAAAGTATGAGGTTGATTTTGTCGTTTTAGCTCGATATATGCAAATAATTTCTGATGATTTCATTCAACATTATGAAGATAATATCATCAATATTCACCATTCATTTTTACCCGCTTTTATTGGTGCTAAACCTTATCATCAAGCTTTTCAGCGAGGAGTAAAAATCATTGGTGCGACGAGTCATTATGTAACTAAAGAATTAGATGCAGGACCAATTATCGCTCAAGACGTAGCGAAAATAACACATAAAGAAGATATTAAGGAATTAAAAACAAAAGGTAAGAATTTAGAAAAATTAGTTTTGTCAGAAGGAATTTCTTTGCACTTACAACGAAAGATTTTGCCTTATGGTAATAAGACGATAATTTTCAATTAAGATGAAATATCTAATCCTACTTTTTTTATTCATCAGTTTGAATGGTTTTGCTCAAGTCGATACAACTGAACAAATCTATCAAGTTGTAGAAGAAATGCCCACACTAAAAAGTTGTGATTCAATTGAGAATTATTCAGAACGAAAAAATTGTTCTGACAAAGCATTGATGGTATATATTTATTCTAATTTCAAAATGCCGAAGATTAATGAAGGAATGTTTTCTACTTGTGAAAAACACATCGTTTCCTTCACAGTAGAAAAAGATGGTTCAATTTCTAATTTTGAAATTATTCGTTCTTGTAAAGAATTTGAAGCAGAAATAAAACGACTTTATAGTAATTTACCACCATTTACCGCAGGAAAACAAAATGGTGTTCCTGTTCGAGTGAATTATCTATTTCCATGTAGATTTCACTTTGAATAAGTTTTTTTTAAAAAACTAAATTTCAGCGTAGAACAAAATTGAAAGCCTTCAATACCAAGAGATATTGAAGGCTTTTTCTATTTAAAACAAGATTCATTTTTACAAAATTTATAAAAAAAATACTTCTAATGGAATTATTTTAAATCAAGTTGAGTTTATCAAGCTGTCAATTATGAAAATGATAAAATCATTCTTAAAGAAGATTGATTTTGAAAGATAAGTGCGAAAGCACAAAAGAGGGTAAAGTTCGGAAAGCTGACCTGATGAGCGATTCTGTATATCGCCATAGTGTTGCTGTGATTCACTTGCAATATGCTTCATGCTTATTCCGATTACCATTCACTGATGTTGAGGGTTCGAGTCCCTTCTTTGTATTCACGACAAAGTAGCTCAATTGGTAGAAGCGCAGTACAATAGATTAGGGTTCTATTTTGTATGTACGAAGCTGGGCAACTTCTAAAAATGCTTGCCAACAACAAAAGGCATTGCAGTTGTGGTTGATTTCTTTTGAAATCAATTAACAACAAGTTCTTCATGACCTGAGATAAGAAGGATACCGTTTTTTGAAATTATTGAACCTTTGATTTTACTTGTTTCTCTAAAATTTCAATTAAATCATGTTTTGCCGAAAGGCGAATATGAAAATTGATTTTGAAGTAAAATGACTAAAATATTAAACTTCAATAATTAAAAACAACTCAATTCTTATCCCGTCAATTAGAGCTGCAATGCTTTTTAATTTTAATAATAACGAATTGGCAATTTCATCTTTCAGGTGAATAATAACTAATTCGCTAAAATATAAATCAACTAAAAAAGAATAACTATTTAATAACCTATTAATAAAACAAACTATGAAAATCACAAGAATTTATACTAACAAAATTGGTTTAATATTTAAAGATAACAGCTTTGTGCGGACAATCGGTGAAGGTAAACACTGGTTAGGTTTTGGTGAAAGTGTTCGAGTTTTTGAGAAAATTGGAATGTTTGATACCAAATTGGAATTGAATGTATTGTTGCAAGATAAACAATTGGCAGAAGCCTTGACGGTTATAGAAGTGAAAGATACAGAGTTTTGTATGGTCTTTAAGAACGGCAACTTCTTGAATGTCTTATATGCTGGTCAATATGCTTTCTGGAAAAGTGTGGTGGAATATGATTTCCAAATTGTGAATACAAGTAATCATGAAATTGCGGAGTCATTTGACCGTAGCTTATTCAAATACAATGAAATTCAGTATTTGATTAATAAGTATTCCGTTCAAGCTTACGAAGAAGGTTTATTGATTATTGATGGTAAATATATTCGAAAGTTGGGTGCAGATATGCACTATTTCTGGAAGAATAGCAGCGTAATCCAAGTATTACGTGCAGATTTGCGGAAGCAATCAATGGAAGTTTCTGGTCAAGAATTATTGACAAAGGATAAAGCAGCTGTTCGGATTAATTTTGATTTACAATATCAAATTGTAGATATTGAGAAAGCATTATTAGATACGAAAGATGTAACGAAACAGTTGTACTTATTGATGCAAATGGCAATTCGAGCGTATATCGGTACGATGACTTTAGATGAATTATTGAATAAGAAAACCGAAATTAAGGAATTCGTCATGGAAGTTGCGGAAGAAAAAGCAGCTCAAATGGGTATAAAATTAATTACTTGTGGTATTCGAGATATAATTTTGACGGGTGAAGTCAGAAGTATTATGAATAAAATCTTGATTGCTGAAAAAACAGCTCAAGCGAATACAATTATGCGTCGGGAAGAAACTGCTGCAACAAGAAGTTTATTGAATACCGCGAAATTGATGGACGATAACGAGATGTTGTTCCGTTTGAAAGAAATGGAATACATTGAGAAAATTGCGGAAAAGATTAATGATATTTCATTATCTGGTGGCGGTCAATTAGTTGAGCAGTTACAAACTATTTTTTCTGCGAAGAAATAGTAGATATCGGATTTATAATAGATATCGGACACCTTGAAGGTGTCTGATATCTTACATATATCTTAGATTAAAAAATCCTTTTATGGCTTTGGCTATGAAAGGATTTTTTTGTTTAATAAAAAAACAACGTTAAA
>CAZEOC010000242.1:0-6387 GCA_964513525.1 uncultured Saprospiraceae bacterium
GTGTACGGTTAATCTCATCCGCCAAAACGATATTTGAGAATAATGGACCTTCATTGAATTTGAAATGTCTATCTTCATCTAAAATCTCAGAACCTGTAATATCAGAAGGCATTAAATCTGGTGTAAACTGAATCCTTTTAAAACCTAAATCTAAAACTTCTGAAATTGTACTTACTAAAAGTGTTTTTGCTAATCCTGGAACACCAACTAATAAACAATGTCCATTACTAAACATAGAAATGATAACTGCTTTTACCACTTCGTTTTGTCCGACAATTACTTTTCCTATTTCTGATGATAAATCTCTATACGATTGGGCTAAAGCGTCTACTGCTTCTACATCTGATTTGTAGTTCATATCCTGTATTAATTATTTAAAATGAAAATTTTAAATCAAAATGAAAAATCATTATTAATATAAAATTCAATACTATTATTCTACGTGAAACTATTAATAACTGCTAAATTAAACTAATTAATAATTTTATTTGAATCATAGACAAGATAGTTTATAATTCATAGTTTTTCGTTTAATCCAATTACAAATATAAAAAAGGAGACCCGATTTTATGTCACTTATTCACAAGTTTACAAAATGCATACTATTTTTAAACTTGTCAAGTTTTATTTAACTAATTTTTAATAATTAATTGGTGTTTAATCAAAAAAATCAAATATATCAAAATCGTAATCATCTCCCATACTATCATCACTGTAACGACGGTCATCGGTGAAAATAATATATTGAATGGCATAAGCAGTCAATATATCTTTTTCTAAAGTTGTAGTGTGTTCACTTTGTAAACGAATCGCTAAATCATGATAAGTATTAGATTTATTAGTAATTAAAGCTTTTGTACCACTTAGAAATTCAACTGGATAATTATCATTTGAGTTTTCTCTGAATAAATCGAAATTTAATTGTCCATATTTCTTATTAATAATAGGAGCATTTCCATAGTTAGTATTGATTTGCCCAATTACTTCCTTTTCTTTATTAAAAAATAAACCAGAATGTACTTGATGAAATCCGATTATTGAGTTATTTACCATAAAAACCATTGTATTTTTCAACATTCGAACATAGTATATCTTAGAAGAAGTTTTAGCTAATAATTGAAATTTTGATGATAAAATGATTGGATCGATCCAGCTATAGTAGAGGAATTTTTGATTGTTTTCACCTCTCAAGACTCCTTTTGCTCTATTTGAAGAAAGCCCATCAATTACTAAATAACTTGATTCGCTGGTATATAAATGATAGATATCATGAGATTCATGTTTTGACAAATTAGGTGCTTTTTTATTAATATCTTTTGTTAGCTTTTTTTTGATTTCTTTATGAGATGCAGTTCTACGTTTTTTTATCATATAATAAATCAGCCAAATAGTTGTACCGATACCACCAAAAAATAAAACTATCCAGATAATGAAAAAATATTTAATAATCATAAAGCTTTGATTTTACTTAAAAAGGGCTAAATCCAATTTGAATTTAGCCCTTTTTGATATAATAATTTATAGAATTAAGGTTCTATTTTAGTTGATGTTTTTGAATTTTTTCTCCATTTCTCTAAGGATTCGCATTGATATTCAGGAGCAATTTCTATATACATTTTTGTAACTTTCTCCGCAACCCAATCACTTAAGTAAGTTGCTTTTTTCTGTTGAATAGTTGCTTCTTGAATTTTTGCATAATCTTGTGATAAATTTGCTTGATGAGGTTCTGTAAGGGAACGTAACCAAACAATTCTTGCTAAATCTTCGCCATTCTGAGGATTTGTATATAACATCGGACCAGAAACATCAGAAATTCCCATCGTATCTATCGTAAAATATACATCAGGTTCTAAATCTGCAACCTCAAAAGTTGAAGTTCCTGTTCGAGGATTCAACATTAAACCTGCATTTGTTTTACTCTGTACTTTATCAGAAGAAAAACGACTTACTGCATAAGCAAAGTTTAATGAATCTTCAACAATCATAGCACGAATTGTATCTAATTTATTCAGTGCTAACTGTTTATCTGCTTGAGTAATACGAGGTTTGATTAATATATGACGCAAGTGAATCAAGTTTCCACGTTTCTCTAATAATTGTAAAATATGGTAACCATATTCTGTTTTGATTACAGGAGATAATTCATCTTGTTTTAATCTATATGCAGCAGCTTCAAATTCGGTAACATAAGAACCACGTTTTCCCCAACCTAAATCACCACCATTTCTCCCAGAACCAGGATCCATCGAATATTGCGTTGCTAAAGCTGCAAAATCTTCACCCGCTACAATTCTTTTACGAATATTCTCTAAATCATTTTTAGCAGCAGCCAATTCTTTATCATTAGGAACGGGTTCAATAACCAATTCACCAATTTCAACTTCAGAATTGAAATAAGGTAAACTATCTTTTGGTATTTGAGCGTAGAATTTACGAACTTCCGAAGGCGTTACCTTTAAACCAGCCATTACGGTAGATTGCATTTTTTGAGTAATTAATTGATTCGATAATGCTGGACGAAAATCTTCCTTTACAGCTTCTGGCGTTTTACCATAATAAGCAATAAATTGTTCCCGGTTATAACCCATCATCTGTAAAATTCTATCAACACGAGCATCTAATTGTGCTTCAATTTCTTCATCAGCTACAACAACAGAATCAATTTCAGCTTGTGCTAATAAAACATTTTCAGTTAGCATTTGATCCAAAATCATACAACGCGCTGCTTCTGGTTTGAAATCTAAAGAACGGTAACGTTCTTCTAATTCTGATAACAAAATAATATTATCACCAACCTTAGCGACAACTTTGTCTAAAACTATATTTTGTGCATTTGAGCTTAATGCAACTAAAGCAATTACAAAACTTAAAAAATACTTCATTGATTATTTTTTTTACGAAGCTAAGAGATTAAATATAAATCATGAATCAGCTAAATTCATCATATTCGCTCTTCATCGCAACGATGTATAAAACCTGAAAAATAAATAACGAGATTATTAATTAATAATTCACAGTTTATAATTCATAGTTCACTATATGTTATTCACTAAATTTGACATTTCCTTTTTGAAGTTCTCTTTTATAAAGCACTTCCGTCATATCTTCTAATAATTCAAATTTCCGCTTTCGCAAAATGATTCTAACAATCTTTTCACGAACATAAGATAAAGGTGCGGTTTTGCCTTTTTTTACTACCTTATTGATTTTAATAAAATATAAATAACCATCATTTTTGGTATTCATTTGAAAGCCATCTACCAAATTACTTTGACTTAACGTTGCAACTGGAAATTCAGCTGCCAAATAGTCCACACTTACCCATGCACTATCTTGAATTAAGAACTTATCAGCATAACTACGACAATAGTCTACTAAGTTTTCTTTATCGGAATAAGAATTCATTTTCCACCAAGCCGCCAAACTATCTTGTTGAGGTGCTTCTTCTAATAATTTAATAAAATACCCTCTAACAACAGTTTCTTCTAATTGATACTGAGCCTTTGCTTCTTCATAATAAGCTTCAATTTCGGCATTAGTAATTGCAGAATCTAATCGTTGTTCAACTAATTTTTGTTCATAAGTATGTCTAATCAGAGAGCGTCTATAATCTTCCACTAATTTATTGACATCCAAATCTGCAGGAATATTTTGTTCTGCAATAGCAATAACTAATTGTTCTTTTGCCCAATTTTCAATATAACTATTTACTAATAAAGTGCTATCCTTTACACTTATGTTTTTGCCTACTAAACCTTCTATTTCAGACGGATACAAAGATTTATTAAATACTGTAGCCAACGGTTTTTCAGTTGTAGGAGTTTCTTCTTTTCCACAACTAATTAGTAACAATAAAAAACAACTGTAAAGGAAATACTTCATTCCATATATTATGCTATATTGTTATCATGTAATGCTATTTTATTTACAGTAACAGCATTACATGATAACAATAAGTTTATTTTACAAGACTTTTGAATACAGCCTCATCTATTTTTAAAGGATAAGAATTTTGTAAATCTATTATCCAATTTTTCTCTAAATAATCTTGATAATCAGCAATTACATAACCTCTTGCTTGATTCAAAGGCTTGATAGTTGGTGGAATTACCTTTTCAATCTTAACGATTTTCTTTCCATCACTTTCTTCCCAAACACTTCCAACCATTCCGGCTTTCCAAAGTGTAGCATCTACCATTTTATTTTTACCTTTCTCAAAAGTTCCAGTTTTGAATTTAATAACATCTCTAACTTTATTAAATTTCTTAATTACCTTTTGAGGGCTTTTCTTTTTAGCGTATTTTTTGAATTTTTCGATTGTTTTATCATCATTCGTATTGATAGTATAAATGACAGCATCAACTCTTTCTCCCCATTTATAGTTAGTTTTATTCATATCATAAAACTTCTTTAATCCAACAGTATCTTTTGATGCTTTATCCCAAACTTCTTGTTTCGTGATTTCAAATAACATAATTCCTTCACGATATTCTCTCATCAGTGCTTTAAAATCTGGGTATTTATCTTCTAACTTACTTTCCTCATATTTTAAGGCTTCTTGTTCTACATAAATATTTAGTAAAGTTTTAGCAGTTTCTTCAATAGATTGTTCTCTACCATATTTTACACGCATTCCAGAAGTGGTCTTTAAGTAATTATTAAAATCACCAACTGTATATACTTTTTTACCAAAAGAAAATAAAGGTTTTCTGTTATCAACAATAGGTCTTTTCCATTGGTAAGTTGTGAAACTTGCATCTAATTGACCTACATAATCAGCAAATACATTTTCAGTAATCTTAAAATTACTTTCTTGTTTAATATCTTTTACCAATGCAGTTTGAGCTAAAGTAAAACGATTATCACGACGAATTTTATTCTGTAATTGTCCTTTTAAATTATCATAAGAATCTAAGCCTACAATACTAATTCGTTTTACGATATTCCAACCAACACTTGTACGAAATGGACGAGAATAAGCACCATCATTTGGAATGCCAAAAGCAGCTTCCTCAAAAGCAGCTTCATATTCTCCAATACCAAAACTTCCGCTATATCCACCTTTTGATGAAGTGCGTTCATCTTCTGATTCTAGTTTTGCAATATCTTCAAACTTAGAACCACCTTGTAATTCTCTATATAAACGATTTATTTTTTGTTGAGCTTCGGCTTCTTCCTTAGCTTTATCTTCGACACGAACTAAAATCTGTGCAATCTCAACTTTTCCTCTTGCAGGTCTAATATTGTTGACCATCATAATATGATAACCAACCTTACTTCTAATCGGCTTTGTATAACTTCCAACTTTAGTATTGTATGCAGCTGTTTCTAATTCATAAAAACCCGTTAATTGTAAACCAGTAATATAACCAATTTCACCGCCTCTATCTTTAGTAACAGCATCATCAGAATAAATTTTTGAAGTGGTTGAAAAACTTTTACCAGCTCTCAAATCATTATAAGCTTTCATGATTTTATTATAAGCAGCAGCTGTATCTGAAGAACTTGCAGATTTGGGAACTTTAATAAAGATATGACTAATGCTTACATCTTGCTTCATACGTTCGTAAGCCTCTTTAGATAAAGTTGTCATAATCTCTCTATCCGTCAAATAATTTCTTGATAGTTGTTTACGATAACCTTCTAATTCTTTATTTAAAGCAGAAATAGTATCTAATCTAACATCTTTTGCACGTTGCACTTTCATCTTAAATGCGGCATACAAATTCATATATTCTCTTAGAGATTCTTCAGAAAAAGTGGCATTAGCACCATTATTTTTTTTATAAATATATTCAAATTCCGAAACAGAAACTGGTGTGTTTCCAATCGTGAATAAAGTTTGGTCATTTTGTGCGATTGCACTATTTCCAATTAAAAATAATATGCCAACAAAAAAAATACTTCTTAACATCACGTTGTATTTTATTAAACTATAAATGATTAAATATTAATTATGAACTATAACTTATTTGATAAATTCTTTCTTGAAAAAATTACAACTAATTTTTATAGTCTCAATTTTATAAAAAAATTGATAGTTCGAAGTCAATTTTTAAATTGACGGCGAAATTAAACATTTTAATAATGAATTAGTAACGATTAACAATTAAATAAGGGTTTATTGGTTTGTTGTTTTGAAACTTATTTGATTGAGAATTAAATTGAATAACTTTTTAATTATTAATAATCAATTCTTCTTCCACCATTCTTTCCAAACGATTTAAAATAATATTTAAAGCTTTGATATTGTCATAAACTTTAGACATCATTATTCCACCTTCTAAAGTAGCGATGAAAACAGTCGCAAATTGTTCCGCATCAACATTCGATTTTATTTCATTTTGTTTTATTTAGTTAGCTTAGGATGTTTTATTGTCATAGAAA
>CAZEOC010000243.1:0-6383 GCA_964513525.1 uncultured Saprospiraceae bacterium
ATGAGATTTATTTTGAAATATATGAAGACCCAAACCCTTTAGGTGTTGAAATTCCAGAAACATTACAAGTATTATTAGAACAAGACGAAAATGCTAAACATAATTTTGACCAATTAACAGATGGAAAAAAACGTAGCCTTATTTATTCTATTAATAAAGTCAAAAATATTGATTTACAAATTGAGAAAAGTTTAGATTTCTTGTATAAAGAAGCAGAAAAACGAAAGAAAAAATAATAGAATTTAAAAGCTATAATTCACACTTATTTAATCTTCAAATAAAAAACAATTCTTCTAATAAACTATTCAGTTATAAAGACGTTATAGAATACGAATTTGCCATATTAATAGTAATGCTATCATTTTTTTGAATAAAACTATTATAGTTTTAGATTTGTAATTTAAATAGGTTCATAATTAACAATTATTCAGAATGCAACAAAGTTTTACTGCCGTTCAGCGGTTTTTTAGAATGTTAGCAACGGATAAAAAAGACGTCGGTTACATTTACATTTATTCCATTTTTAGCGGACTAATTAATCAATCTTTACCACTTGGGATTCAAGCAATTATTGGTTTAATCATGGTCAGTCAAATCTCAACTTCTTGGATAGTTCTGGCAAGTTTGGTGACTTTAGGTGTTGCGATTGTTGGTGGTTTAAAGATTATGCAATTAGTAATTTCGGAGACTTTACAGCAACGTATTTTTACTCGTTCTGCATTTGAATTCGCTTATCGTATTCCTCGATTTAAAACAGAATCTTTATTTAATAATTATGCACCAGAATTAGTTAATCGCTTTTTTGACACTTTAACAGTACAAAAAGGATTACCTAAAATATTGATGGATTTTTCGGCTGCAGGTTTACAAATTTTGTTTGGTTTAATCTTGATTTCCTTTTACAATTCCGCTTTCATGGTTTTTGGTTTGGGCTTAGTGATTATCTTATTTTTAATCTTCTTTTTTACAGGTTCGAAAGGTTTAGAAACCAGTTTGGAAGAGTCAAAATATAAATATCAAGTCGCACATTGGTTAGAAGAGATTGCTCGAACGATGTATTCTTACAAATTGGCAGGAACGAGTAAATTACATTTGGAAAAAATTGATATACTGACAGTAAATTATTTGGAAGCACGAAAAAAACACTTCCGAATTCTATTATTTCAGTTCATTAGTATTGCGACTTTCAAAACTGTAATGACTGGCGGATTATTGATATTAGGAAGTATTTTGGTAATGGATGGAAAAATCAATATTGGTCAATTTGTCGCAGCTGAAATTGTTATTATTCAAGTAATGAATGCTTCAGAAAAATTGATTTTGAGTATGGAAACTATCTATGATACGTTGACTGCTTTAGAAAAGATTGGTGCAGTTACAGATATTCCTTTGGAAGATGATGAAGGTTTGTCTTTTGAGGAAATCAATCATGTAAATCAAGGTATCAAAGTGAAAGCGACTAACATAAGTTATCAATTTCCTAATGCACATACACCGCTTTTAAAAGAATTGAGTTTTGAAATAAAAATGGGTGAAAAAATCTGTATTGCAGGATATAATGGTTCTGGTAAATCTACACTTTTACAGATTATTTCAGGTTTATATGAGAATTTTACGGGTGCATTAACCTATAATGATATTCCTCGTGATAATCTGAATATCAATAGTTTACGTTACCATATTGGTAATTATTCACCACAAGATGATTTGTTTGATGGAACACTTTTAGAAAATATTTCTATGGGAGCAAAAAGTGTAACTCTACAGGATGTTCACAAAGCAATTAAAGCAGTAAACTTACAAGACTTTATTGATAATTTACCAAAAGGATACAATACGATAATTGAACCAACTGGCGGTAGAATGTCAAGAACAGTGATTAAAAAAATAATCTTAGCAAGAGGAATTGTTCATAAGCCACGATTATTAGCAATGGAAGAATTATTGTCAAAATTTGAAAGGGTAGAACGAGAAAATATCATCAACTTCCTTACAGATAAAAATCAAGCTTGGACTTTGGTCGTCGTATCGAATGACCCTCAATTAGCAGCAAAATGTGATAGAGTTTTGGTATTGAAAGATGGCGAAATTACAGCTGAGGGAACGTATGAA
Organism: uncultured Saprospiraceae bacterium; assembly: GCA_964513525.1. Classification (GTDB taxonomy): domain Bacteria; phylum Bacteroidota; class Bacteroidia; order Chitinophagales; family Saprospiraceae; genus CAWVWD01. The sequence goes on from CAZEOC010000243.1 coordinate 2,113, forward strand.
GATGTTTCTGTTCATACTTGTTTTCATTCCACTTTTTAAATATTAACTATTCACTAATTTAAGAAAGTGTAAATAGATAATTTTTTGAAGAATATTAGAACTCATAATTTAAGAAAATAGAGTTGACTGTAAACGGTCATTCGTTAAGTTTTTTGCTTAGTGATTAACCGATAACCGTCAACTATTCATTGCAATAAAAAATGTTAAACATTTCAAATATAAGTGTAACGAAGGAAGTTACGAAAGATAATTATGCTGCTTTTGGTGCAATAAAGCAGCTTCGATTTAGTCGAATTACAGCGATTTGGTTAATTGGAATCTTTGTACTTTTTGTTTTAGTACTATTTCTACCTTGGACACAAAATATTCAAACAAAGGGAAAAGTTACGACTTTAAAACCTGAACATCGACCACAAACAATTAATTCTACGATTGCTGGACGAGTAGAAAAATGGTATGTTCAAGAAGGACAATTTGTTGAAAAAGGAGATACAATTGTTTATTTATCAGAAACTAAGGCGGCTTATTTTGACCCCAATTTGGTGGAAAATGCTGATTTGCAAGTAAAGGCAAAAACGGCTGCGGTCAAATCTTATGAAGAAAAAGTAAAAGCTTCTGAAGAGCAAATCCGAGCGTTGAAAGATGTTTTGAAATTAAAAACAGCACAACTCACCAATAAAATTGACCAAAAACGATTCAAGGTTCAATCTGATAGTTTGGCTTTAGAAGCCGCAATGACGGATTACAAAATTGCATCGGCACAGTTTGAACGTTATGAAGGTTTGTTCAAACAAGATTTGATTTCGAGAACAGATTTAGAGAAACGTCAGCAAAAATTACAAACGACAAAATCAAAAGAAGTTAGTGCAGAAAATAAATTTTTAACGGCTCAGAATGAACTGTTAAATGCGAAAATAGAGTTGAAATCGGCAAAAAGTGATTATGAAAATAAAATTGCAAAAGCACAATCTGACCGATTTGCTTCGCTTTCAAGTCAGCTGGATGCACAAGCAAGTACAAGCAAATTAGAAAGTCAATATAATAGCTACGAAGTCCGTTCTCAGTTTTATTATATTCTTGCACCACAAGATTGTTATATCGTAAAAGCAATTGTTTCAGGAATTGGAGAAACGGTAAAAGAGAATGATAAAATCGTTAAAATTATGCCTTCGGAATATCAAATTGCGGTAGAAATGTATGTTTCGCCAATGGATTATCCGTTGATTAATATTGGTCAAGAAGTGAATTTTATTTTTGATGGTTGGCCTGCATTTGCTTTTTCTGGTTGGTCTCAAATCGCTATCGGAACATTCCGAGGTGAAGTTGTGGCTTTGGATAATGTGATTAGTGAAAATGATAAATATCGAGTCTTGGTGATTCCTAATGAACCTAAAAAGCCTTGGCCAGATGCACTTCGAGTTGGTTCAGGCGCTCAAGGAATGGCATTGTTAAATGATGTGCCGATTTGGTATGAATTATGGCGACAATTGAATGGTTTTCCACCGAATTTCTATGAGGAAGCAAAGGAAAAACAAGAGAAAGTGAAAATGAAAGCACCGATTAAGAGTGTAAAATAGTAACTCGGTATTTGGTACTCGGTATCTGACCGAAGCAAGGAGAATTGGTGGAATTTAATAATAGAATATTTTTTATTTTCTAATTATTAATAATATTTCATCATGCTGGTTGAATACCGAATACCGAATACTGAATACCAATTAATAATGAAACAACTATTCACCATATTTTTTTTATCAGGTTTAATTTCTGTTTCGGCACAAGATACAGTTCAGATTTATGTACAGAATCAGTTTTTTGAACAAGTTCGGGAAAATCATCCTTTGCTGCAAAGTGCGGATTTATTGAATGAAATGGCGTTGCAAGAATTGAAAATTGCAAAAGCTGGATTTGACCCTAAAGTGAAATCTGATTGGGAGCAAAAACAGTTTAAAGAGAAAGAATATTATAATCTTTGGCAGAATAAAATCAACTTACCGACGTATTATGGTTTGGAAGTTGATGCGGGTTATGATGTCGCTTCTGGTGAGTTTTTAAATACAGAGAATTCTTTACCAGAACAAGGTTTGGGGTATTTAGGCATTTCTGCAAATTTACTTCAAGGTTTAATGATTGATGAGCGTCGAGCGAATTTGAAACAGGCGAATTTGGGAATGAAAATCAATGAAAATGAACAACGATTAATCATTAATGAATTGCTGTATGTTTCTGGAAAAGTATATTGGGATTGGGTTTTTGCATATAATCAATATCAAACTTTGCAACGTGCTTATGGCTTAGCAGAGAAGCGATACGATTTGGTGAAACAAAACTTTTTGATTGGAGAAACCGCTGGAATTGATACGTTGAAAGCTTTATTACAAGTTCAAAATAGAGCAATCGGACTGAATGAGGCAGAGAATAAATTAAAAAACTCTTTGGTGAAATTATCTGATTTTTTGTGGCAAAATGGACAGCCAAATCAATTGGCATTAAATACAGTTGCACCGATTTTACAAAATTCAGCGAGTATAAACCCTACTTTTCAATTCAATGAAAATCATCCCGAATTGTTAAAATATGATTTTAAATTAACATCATTAGGAATAGATGAGCGGATGAAGCGAGAAAAGCTAAAACCGAAATTGAAAATAAAATATAATTTATTGGGACAGGAGTTTGATTTAATTCAAAATGGACAAGACGATGGCGTTGTCATTACTCAAAATTATAAAGCTGGTGTTGCTTTCGAGATGAATCCGATTCTGAGAAAAGAACGTGCAGATTTACAATTAAATCAAATTAAAACAGAACAAGCGAATTTTGATTTAATTAATAAACGGTTGACGCTTCAAAATAAGTTGAATCGTTATAGGAATGATTTTGAAAATAATGCAACTCAAATTCGTTTGACAGAAAATATGATTCAAAATTATCAAGCTTTGTTAAATGGAGAATTTGAAAAGTTTAAAGTTGGTGAAAGTGATTTATTTATCGTGAATACACGAGAAACACAATTAATTGAAGCAGAAATTAAGTTATTAAAGTTGTTAGCGAATCAACAAAAGATTAATTTAGCGATTCAGTGGGCAAATGGACTTTTGCAATAAAGTTGAGAATCAGACCGCTTCGCCTTGATAAAAATCGGGATTTCGTTATCACTTAACTGTCATAGCGTCTTTGACTGTCAGATAATGAACGTTTATTCACCACAGAGTTACACGGAGTTTCGCAGAGTATTGTAAATAACTTTGCTATTTATTGAGCAAAATATGGTTTGATAAATCTTGTAAAAAACTAACGACAACACAAAATAAGAAATAAGAAAAAATGCCAAAAACATATATCAATCCAACGACTTTAGAGTTCTTAAGAGAGTTAGCGGTAAATAACAATCGAGAATGGTTTGCAGTACATAAAAAGCGTCACGATGAAGCAAAGGTTGATTTGAAAATATTCGGAAATGCTTTGATGGAAGAAATGAATAAAACGGACCATATTGATAATGTGAAGTTGTTTAGAATCTATCGAGATGTTCGATTTTCTAAAAATAAATTACCGTATAAAACTTCCAAAAGTGGTCATTTGACAAGAGCAACGAAACTACTTCGTGGCGGATATTATTTTCATTTTGAACCTGATAATTGTTTTTTGGCTGGTGGATTTTGGGACCCGAATAAGGAAGATTTGGCGAGAGTTCGAAAAGAATTAGATTTTGATGGGGATTCTTTGCGTAAAATTATTAATACAAAAGAATTTAAAAAACACTTTGGTGAATTGGAAGGGAATCAATTAAAAACTGCTCCAAGAGGTTATCCAAAAGACCATGAAAATGTGGATTTATTACGTTACAAACAATTTATTCTAACTAAACAATTTACGGATAAAGAAGCGACAACAGAAGGTTTTGTATCAAAATTAGTTGAAGGTTATCAAGCAATGCGACCATTTTTAGATTATATGAGCGATGTTTTGACTACGGACGAGAATGGCGTTTCAATTGTATAGAAATTACTAAAAAATGATAAGATTCTATCAAATTCATAGTCTTTCTTTTTAAATATTGTATTCGCAAAATATTCTTTTAGACAGAGTTTGCAGGATAAAGAAGATAATTTGAGGTTCATAAAATGTAAGATTTTGTAATTTAATGACCAACCTAACAGAATCAAACATTTTTTGCAAAATGATTTGAACCTGTTAGATTTAGGAAAATTGTTATTGAAAAAATGAATTTTTAAGTATCTGGACATAATTAAACGGGTATAAATAAC